>RZYE01000653.1 GCA_009930425.1 Actinomycetota bacterium
CTGGGTCTCCATGGCCACGTGCTCCTGTGCGCCGATCTCGGCGCTGCCGGTGACCACCGTGGCGCACCGCTCCCACGCGGCGTCCACGTCCCCGGACGCCCAGGTGCGCGGCGGAACGATGAGGCTGCCGGCGGCGAAGGCCTCGCGGGGGTCGAGGATGGCGGGCAACTCCTCGAAGTCCGCGGTCACCGCGTGCGCACCACGCCACGCCACCTCCGGGTCCTCCGCCAGCACGAGCGCGTACGGCTCCCCGACGCAGTGCACCTCACCCGCCGCCAGCATCGGCTCCCCGGGCAGGGCGTTGCCGATCTCGTTCTCGCCGGGGATGTCCGCGGCGGTGAGGACGGCCACCACGCCCGGGATCGCGAGCGCCGCCGTGGCGTCCACCGCCGTGAAGCGGGCGTGCGCGTGCGGGGAGACCGCGGGGTGGGCGTGCAGGCAGCCCGCTGGCCACGGGAGGTCCGAGGTGAAGCGGGCCGCGCCGGTGACGAGGAGGTCGAGGTGCTGGTTCGCGCTCATGCGAGGGCCTCCTGCCAGTCGACGGCGCCGGGGACGAGAGCGTCCAGGTGCGCGATCACCTGGTTGCCGAGGAGGGTGCGCTTGTAGCCGGCGGAGCCGCGGAGGTCGTCGATGGGGGTGGCCTCGGCGCGGGCGGTGGCGGCGGCCGCGCGGACCGTCTCGGCGTCCACCGGGGCGCCCGCCAGCGCGGAGGCGGTCTCGCGCAACAGGAGCGGCACAGGCGCCACCCCACCTGCCGCCAGCCGGACGTCGCCGAGCCGGGGCGGGATGGCGTCGCCCTCCACCTGCGCGACGACGGCGCTGGTCACCGACGTGATGTCGTCGTGCGGGCGCTTGGAGACCTTGATCGCGTGCAGCCGTCGCGACCCGTCCGCGTTCCGGGGGATTCGCACGCGGGTGATGACGTCGCCAGGGTCGAGGGCGGTGCGCTTGTAGGAGAGGAAGAAGTCCTCGAGCGGCAACCGGCGCGCGGTGCTCGGGGGCTCGCCTGCCGGCGCACCATCTGGCCCGGCGATCTCCACCTCCGCCCCGAG
>RZYE01000654.1 GCA_009930425.1 Actinomycetota bacterium
TGAAATTGGCGGTGTAGGTGACCTCGGAACCGGACCCGGCGGGGCGGACCATGATGATGTCCTCGCTGGTGGTGGTGTCGTTGCTGCCCTTGATGACGAACGTGGGCTCCTCCACCTTCTCGGTGGTGTAGATCAACTCGACCTCCCGGCCCGCGAACTTCGAGACGTTCCGGTACCGGGTGCCGACTCCACCGTCGTCGGAGAGCCGTGTGCAGGAGACGGTGCCGGCGTCCCACTCCGTGGCGTTGGTGAAGTCCACGAGGTAGGGGAACACCTTCTCCGGAGGGGCGGTGGTGGTGACGGTGCGCACGAGCGTTTTCACAGTGGTCCTCTGACTTGTTGCGAACTGGTGGAATTCCCTCACGGTACCAGCGGGGGTGTGGCACGGCGCGGGAGCCTAGGATCTGCCCATGAGCGCACGCTTCACCCTGGTGCCGGCCGCCTACGTCTACCTCCGCCGCGAGTCCGAGGTGCTGCTCCAGCTGCGGCAGAACACCGGCTTCATGGACGGGCACTGGGCGGCCGCCATCGCCGGGCACGTGGAGGCCGGCGAGTCCGTGACGCACGCCGCCATCCGGGAGGCGGCCGAGGAGGTGGGGGTGGAGGTTCCGGCGTCGGCGCTGACGCCGCTCACGGTGCTGCACCGCACGGACGGGTCGGACGACCCGGTGGAGCAGCGTGCGGACTTCTTCTTCGAGAGCCGGTTCTGGCTCGGCGAGCCACGCATCCTCGAGTCGGCGAAGTGCGCGGACCTGCGTTGGTTCCGGATCGATGCGCTGCCGGAGCCGATGCCGCCGCACGAGCGGTTCGTGCTCGAGCGGCTCGCCGACGAGGAGTTGCCGGCCTTCCTCCCGTTCGGCTTCCGGCAGGCGAGGGAGGGTGGTCCCGCCTAGGCTTTCCCGTGTGGTGAGTCCTGTGGCGGAGGTGAAGGCGTTCTTCCGCGCCGCCCTGCTCACCCCGGTGGAGCGGGACCACACCGAGCCGGACACCGCCTTCCAGCGGCGGCGGATCGTCGCGGCCACCACCCTCGTCGTGGGGGCGGTGGCGCTCG
>RZYE01000655.1 GCA_009930425.1 Actinomycetota bacterium
GCCTCCGGCACTCCGCGCGGTTGGTTGACCCCGTCCCAGGACCACTGGTCCGGTCCGCTCACGGTCGGCCCCCTTCCCTCCTCTCCCTCATGGTGCCACACAACGCGCGGGGGGAGCCTCCCCACCCCATCGGCCGTGGAAAGGTGCGAAAATGGCGACATGGCCCTGCGAATCCTGGTGATTGACGACGACACCGCCCTGGCGGAGATGATCGGCCTCGTCCTGGAGGCGGACGGCTTCGCGGTGGACCTCTGCGAGGACGGGGCCCGGGCGCTGGAGGTGTTCCGGGACGTCCGGCCGGACCTCATCCTGCTGGACCTCATGCTCCCCGGGCTCGACGGCATCGAGGTGTGCCGGCTCATCCGCGCCGAGTCCGACGTCCCGATCATCATGCTCACGGCGAAGTCCGACACCCCGGACGTCGTCGAGGGGCTCGAGGCGGGCGCGGACGACTACGTCGCCAAGCCCTTCAAGCCGCAGGAACTGGTGGCCCGCATCAAGACGCGGCTGCGGCGGGTCGAGGTGGCGCCCTCCGAGCTGCTCCAGATCGGCGACGTGACCATCGACGTCGCCGGCCACGAGGTGCGCCGCGGGTCCGAGGTCATCCCACTGACCCCGCTCGAGTTCGACCTGCTCGTGGCCCTGGCCCGCAAGCCGCGTCAGGTGTTCAGCCGCGAGACGCTCCTCGAGCAGGTGTGGGGTTACCGCCACGCCGCGGACACCCGGCTCGTCAACGTCCACGTCCAGCGGCTGCGCGCCAAGATCGAGAAGGACCCCGACCGGCCGGAGGTCGTGGTCACGGTGCGGGGCGTCGGGTACCGCGCCGGCACTTCCGCGTGAGCGTCCCGTCCTTCCGGCAGCGGACCCGCCGGAAGTTCGGCCGGGTGGGGGAGCGGTTGCGGCGGTCCCTCTCCCTGAAGGTGGCCGTGGGCACCGCCCTGTCCGTGGTGCTCGCGCTCGCGGTGATGGGCTGGTACGTCTCCTCCGAGATCCGCCAGGGCCTCTTCGAGAGCCGTGTGGAGCAGATGCTGGGGGACGCCGCCTACCGGGT
>RZYE01000656.1 GCA_009930425.1 Actinomycetota bacterium
TTACCATGCGTGCTTCTCCTTGACTGACTCGGACATCGAACCAGACCAAATGAGGAGAATTGAAACCCGGAAATGGTTAGCGAACTCAGACGCACAACGCCACCTACCCGTGCAGCAGTCCTTTTTGGCAGTTTGGTGGCGGGGTTCTGTCGTCGGATTGTGGCGGCGTCGGGTGTCCGGTTCAGCCGACACTCGGGACGAGGAACGTTCCAACGGTGTAGATCACTACTCCGACAGCGCCCATGGCCCCGATCCCGATCGCAGCGCCCGACAGTGCCCTCGCGGACGCTTGGCGTAGGCCGATGAATCAACCGGACTCCGCGCCCGCCCATTGAGTGACGAGATCACACACCTCACCAACAATTGGGATACTCACCGTCGCTCCTGTCCCTCCATATCCGGAAGAACCCTTATGGCACATTCGTGCCATGTCAACAATCTGCAGTGTCATTGGCTTGGGACGTGATCCCGCGAGAGTGTACGCTCAGCCCTGATCCGTAAGTTGTTGGGTGGCCCGGGAGGGTCGGGTGTGGCTGAGCCTTGATTGCCCGTTGTGGTGGCTCCGGTGGATTGGCCGCCCGGCTCCTCCGGGGCGCCTTGGCTGCTGATTGAGATGCGCGTTCTGGTCGCTGTTTACGGATCTGCCGGTGGGGTCGCTCTTCGGGCCTGATGATCCGTTCTCGAGCGCCGGAAGGAATCAGATGAAGCCAGCAGTCCCGCGTGGATGGGCAGGAATCGATGTTGGGAAGGGCCATCACTGGGTGTGTCTGATCGACGAGGCCGGGACCACGGTGTGGTCGGCGAGGGTGGTCAACGATGAGAGCGCGGTCCTCGAGGCGATCGGGAGAGTCCTTGACCGGGCTGAGCAGGTGACCTGGGGGGTTGATGTCACCGGCACGATGTCCGGCCTGCTGCTCGCGCTGTTGGCCGCCCACGACCAGCCGGTGAAGTACGTGCCGGGTCGGATCGTGAACACGATGTCGGGTGCCTACCGAGGTGAGGCCAAGACCGACGCGCGTGACGCCTACGTCATCGCTGAGACCGTCCG
>RZYE01000142.1 GCA_009930425.1 Actinomycetota bacterium
CCCGAGCTCGCGCTGCGGGTGGTGGTCAGCCAGCCCATCGACTCCCTGGAGGGCGACTACGCGCACTGGCAGCCGTTCGCGATGCACGACCCGGACGGGTTGGCGGCCCGGATGCTGCGCGTGTCCGGCACGCCGACCGCCGTCCTGCTCGGGACGGACGGCCTCCTTGCGGGGGGCCCGGTGTCCGGTTCCACGGCGATCGCGGAGTTCGTTGAGGACATCGCGGCCCAGCTCGAGGAGGCACGATCCGGCATGGCGGACGCCTGATGTGGCGCGAGCACCTCGCGCGCGATCGGGGGGCGCGGGCGCGGGCGGCCGAGGCGATGCGGGCGGTGCGGCGCGAGTGGTTCCTCCCCGCCGACGAGCGGGATCGCGCGGATCTGGACCTGCCCCTGCCGATCGGGTGGGGTGCCACCAACTCCCAGCCCACCACCGTGCTCGACATGCTCGAACTGCTGGACGTGCGGCCCGGGGACCGGGTGCTGGACGTCGGGGCGGGGTCCGGGTGGACCACGGGGATCATGGCGCACCTCGCCGGCCCCGAGGGTCACGTGCTCGGGGTCGAGATCGTGCCGGAACTGGCGGAGCTCGCCCGGCGGTCGTTGCGGGAGGCGGGGACGGGCGGCGTCGTCGAGCGGGCGGAGGATGGCGTGCTCGGGGCACCGGACCGCGGGCCGTTCGACCGCATCCTCGTCTCCGCGGACGCGGGGTTCGTGCCGCTGTCGCTGGCGGACCAGCTCACCGAGGGCGGGCGCATGGTGTTGCCGGCGGCCGGGGAGATGGTGGTGGTGGACCGCGAGGAGTCCGGGTTCCGGGTCCGGCGCGGATTCGGTTGGTACAGCTTCGTCCGGCTCGTCACCCCGCGCGGGGAGGGCGAGCTGCGGGGCTGAGGGCTGGGGGAGGCTCGTCCACAGGCCTCCCCGATCGTGTGGGTGACCTCCCCTAGTGTCGGCGGCATGGCAATCTCGAACCCCGAACTCCCCGTGCTGCGCACCTGGTCGAACCTGCCCGGACACGAGCAGATCCGGGACGTCGTCGGTGCCGTGAACCTCTCGCGGGGGACCGCGCTCGCCCGCGCGGGCCGCGTGCGATGGATCACCACGGACGCGGGGCGGCACCTGCTCTATGCCACCGTGGACGACGCCGGACCCAAGCAGGTCCTCGTCCACGCCGGGGACGCGCTCGGGGTCCGCCGCAGCACCGGCCGGTGCACCTGCTCCCGGCCGGTCGGCTGCGAGCACCTCGCAGCAGTCCTGATCGCTGCCCTCGACGAGTTCGGTCGTGGCGCCCCCGACACCCCACCGGCGTGGGAACGCGCCCTGGCCGGCCTCATCGGAGAGGGGCGGCAGGAAACCGGTGACGTCCCGATCGGCCTCCAGTTCGAGCCGGTGCCCGGGAAGCCCGGAACGGCACACCACCTGAGGATCCGGCTGCGCCCCGTGATCCCGGGGAGGAAGGGCTGGGTGCGCACGGGAACCAGCTGGCGGGACCTCGCGTACACCTGGAGCCACCCCGACCAGTCGAAGGCCCATCGGGAGGCGCTGCACCTGCTCCACCAGGCCCACCAGCCCGCTGCGTACTCCTACGGCGAACCAGCCGTCCACCTCGACGATTTCGGACCCGCACTGTGGCCCCTGCTGCGGGACGCGGCCGATGCCGGCGTGCCGTTCGTGCACGCCCGCGCCTCGGCGGGTGCGGTCGCGCTGGCGGACGAGCCCGCCGTCGTCGCCCTCGACCTGGGCCGGGACGCGTCCGGGGACGTCACCGCCACCACGGTCGTCGACGTGCCGGGGTCCACCGACGACGCCGCTCCCGCCGCGTTCATCGGGCAGCCCGCCCACGGCGTCGTCCTGGACCTGGGCGGTTCGTCCGGTCCCCTCAGCCTGCTGCTCGCCCCGCTCCACAAGCCCCTGGACCGGAAGGCCTCCGGCGTGCTCTCGGTCGGCGAACTGCGGGTCCCGGCCGAGGATGTGACACGCTTCCTCGCGGAGTACTACCCCGCACTGCGGCGGTTGGTGGAGGTGCGCAGCTCGGACGGCTCCGTTGAGCTGCCGGCGATCGCGCCACCGCGGTTGGGACTGCGCCTCACCTACGCGGATGCCCGGTCCCTCACCCTGGAGTGGTCCTTCCTGTACGAGAACGGGGCCCGCCGGGTGCCGTTGTCCGGGGCCGACCCGTTCCGCGACCGTCTCGCCGAGCAGCGACTGCTGCGGGACCTGCGGCTGCCCGAGCCCCTGCTCGCCGGGCCCGGCATGCCCGGTCCGGCCCCGCGCGCGGACCTGACCGGCGTCATCGTCGCCCTCTTCACGAGCGAGACCGTGCCCGAACTGGAGGAGCAGGGCGTGGTCATCGAGGTGGTCGGTACGCCCGGTGAGTACCGCCGCTCGGACTCCGAGCCCGTCATCCGCGTCTCCGCCACCGACTCGGAGGACGCGGACTGGTTCGACCTCGGCGTCACCGTGGAGATCGACGGCGAGGAGGTCCCCTTCGCGCGGCTGTTCGTGGCCCTCGCGCAGGGTGAGGACCATCTCCTGCTCGACTCCGGCACCTGGTTCCGCATCGACCGGCCCGAGCTCGATCGCCTCCGCGAGCTCATCGAGGAGGCCCAGTTCCTCGTGGACCGGGAGTCGAACAGGCTGCGGCTCAGCGTCTACCAGGCCGGACTCTGGGAGGAGTTCGCCTCCCTCGGGATCGTCGAGGAGCAGAGCGCCCGGTGGCTGGCGGCGGTCGACCGGCTGCTCGGCTGGGACACGTCCGAGCCGCCCGAGGTGCCCGCCGGACTGCTGGCCGACCTCCGGCCCTACCAACTCGACGGCTACCGCTGGCTCAGCCAGCTGTGGGACGCCGGGCTCGGTGGGATCCTCGCCGACGACATGGGGCTCGGCAAGACCCTCCAGGCCCTCGCCGCAATCGTGCGCGCGAAGGAGGCGGGGACGGAGGCCCCGGTGCTGGTGGTCGCGCCGGCCTCGGTGGTGGGCAACTGGGTGGCGGAGGCCGGGCGGTTCGCGCCCGGGCTGAGCGTGGTGGCCGTCACGGAGACGGAGCGGAAGGCTGGACGGAGGGCGGGGCGGACGTTCGCCGAACGGGTGGAGGGTGCGGACGTCGTCGTGACGTCCTACCAGCTGTTCCGCATCGACGAGGCCGCGTTCCGGACTGTCGCATGGAGTGCGCTGATCCTCGACGAGGCCCAGTTCGTGAAGAACCACCAGGCCAAGACCTACCAGTGCGCGCGCAGGCTGCCAGCGCCGTTCAAGGTGGCGATCACCGGCACGCCACTGGAGAACAGCCTGATGGACCTGTGGTCGCTGCTCTCGATCGTGGCGCCGGGGATGTACCCGGACCCCAAGGCCTTCACCGAGAACTACCGCAAGCCGATCGAGCGTGGCGGTGCGCCGGAACTCCTGGCCACGCTGCACCGCCGGATCCGCCCCTTCATCCGCCGCCGCACCAAGGAGCAGGTGGCCGCGGACCTCCCGCCCAAGCAGGAGCAGGTGCTGCGGGTGGAACTGAATCCCCGGCACCGGAGGATCTACGACACCCACCTCCAGCGCGAGCGCCGCAAGGTCCTCAGCCTCTTGGACGACGTCCAGAAGAACCGGTTCACGATACTGCGGTCGCTGACCCTGCTGCGGCAGCTCAGCCTCGATGCGTCCCTCGTGGACGAGCAGTACCACGGCGTGGCCTCCAGCAAGATCGAGGTCTTCCTCGAGCAGCTGGACGAGGTCATCGCGGGAGGGCACCGCGCCCTTGTGTTCAGCCAGTTCACCAGCTTCCTGGGGCGGGTGCGGGACCGGCTGGACGCCGCCGGGATCGACTACTGCTACCTCGACGGCCGCACCCGGAACCGGGCCCGGCGGGTGGAGGAGTTCAAGACGGGCAGCGCCCCGGTGTTCCTGATCAGCCTCAAGGCGGGCGGATTCGGCCTCAACCTGACCGAGGCCGACTACTGCTTCGTGCTCGACCCGTGGTGGAACCCCGCCGCCGAGGCCCAGGCCGTGGACCGCACGCACCGCATCGGGCAGGACAAGAACGTCATGGTCTACCGGCTCGTGGCCGATCAGACGATCGAGGAGAAGGTCCTCGCCCTCCAGGCGCGGAAACGGGACCTCTTCGACGCGGTGGTCAACGCGGACGGAGACCTGTCCGCGCCGCTCAGCGCGAGTGACATCCGGGAGCTGCTGACGGTGTGACGGGCGGTGCGACCAGTGCCGTGCGTCAGTGGGGGACGGCGTCGTCCACCACCAGCCGGATGAACGCACCCTCCCCCGTGACGTCGTCCCCATAGCCGGCCACCACCCGGCGGGGCACGGTGAAGCCGCCGAAGGTGCCCTCCTCGAGGACGCGGGCGCCAAAGGTGTGCCACTGCCAGGGACCGTCGCCGAGCTGCGTCCACCGCGGGGCCGTCGCGCTGCGCAGCGAGCCATCGGGCCCGAACCGCAGCGTGCACTCGATCGTCTCCCCAGCCACGGGGACCTCCGCGATCGCCTCGTCCGCGGACAGCTCGCGCCACCGGACCGAGGGGTGCAGCGCCGTCGCCGGTGACCAGCACATCTCGGTCGCGGCACGTGCGGCCGCGCTGCGGACCAGATCCGGACCAGTGGCCGTCACCACCGGGACCAGGCCGAGCAACCGGTGGTTCATCTCGGCGGTGCCGTCGCTGAGCCGGTCCACGCCGAGCAGTGGCAGCCCGAACATCGAGGTCCGGACCGGCCACACGTAGCCGCGCAGGGGGTCGAGGGCCTGGCGTGACCGGATCGGCCACCACCGGCCGTTCAGCCGGATCCGCCCGCGCTGCCACATCTCGATCCGCCGCCGCAGCGGCGTCCCCGGGGCGACGGCGTGGTCCAGCCACCGCCGCACGGGCGCGGGCAGGTGGGCGGCCAGGTCGGGGTGGTAGGGCGCGGGGTCGGGGGTGGGGGCGAGGAGTTCGTCCCACGCGGCACGGAGGGGATCGGGAACGGCAGGGTACTCAGGCATGGTGTCCTCCAGCGGCATGGCGTCCTCCAGCGGCAATATGTCCTCCAGCGAATCGATCCGTCATCACAGCGTGACCTCTCCCCGCAACCGCAGGTCGCCACTGGATCGGCCGGCTTCCAGCACGTACGTGCCCGCCTCGAGCGCCCACGCGTGCGCGCTCTCGTCCCAGTGCTCCAGCGTCCGCCGCGGCACGGTCACGGCCACGTCCACCTCCTCGCCAGGGGCGGCGTCGACGACGGCGAAGCCCGCCAACCACCGCGCC
>RZYE01000143.1 GCA_009930425.1 Actinomycetota bacterium
CCACGCCGGCGTCGTCGGGCTGGGCGAGGGCGGTGTTGCCCTGGACGTAGCGGTCGTACTGGTCGGTGACCCACGACTTCGACGCCATGTTCGGCGAGGCGACGACGGCGAGCGCCTGCTCGCGCAGCTCGTCCGGCGAGGTGGGGCGCGCCAGGAGCTCGGCGGCGTCGGCGTTCAGGGCGTCCTGCCACGCCGGCCGGGCGTAGGGGCGCTCGTAGGTGGGGCCGACGGCGACGGTGTCCGGATCGACGTCGACGATGCGGTGGCCGTGGTGGTCGATGGTGAGGCGGCGGGAGTCGTTGACCTCGCCGATCACGGCGGTCTCGACGTCCCACTTGCGGCAGATCTCGAGGAACCTCTCAAGCTTCCACGGCACGACCACTGCCATCATGCGTTCCTGCGACTCGCTCATGAGGATCTCGCCGGCCGTGAGCGACTCGTCGCGCAGCAGCACGTTCTCGAGGTCCACGTGCATTCCGCAGCCGCCGTTGGACGCGAGCTCGGAGGTGGCGCACGAGATCCCGGCAGCGCCGAGGTCCTGGATGCCCTCCACCACGTCCGCGGCGAACAGCTCGAGGCAGCACTCGATGAGCACCTTCTCCATGAACGGGTCGCCCACCTGGACGGAGGGCCGCTTGGTGGGGCCGCCCTCCTCGAAGGTCTCCGAGGCGAGGATGGAGGCGCCGCCGATGCCGTCCCCGCCGGTGCGGGCGCCGAACAGCACCACCTTGTTGCCGGCGCCGGAGCCCTTGGCGAGGTGGATCTGGTCGTGGCGGAGCACGCCCAGGCACAGGGCGTTGACGAGCGGGTTGGTCTGGTAGGAGGGGTCGAACTCCGTCTCACCGCCGATGTTGGGCAGGCCCAGGCAGTTGCCGTAGCCGCCCACGCCGCCCACCACGCCGTGGACCACGCGCGCGGTGTCCGGGTGGTCGATGGCGCCGAAGCGGAGCTGGTCCATCACGGCCACCGGGCGGGCGCCCATCGAGATGATGTCCCGCACGATGCCCCCGACCCCAGTGGCCGCCCCCTGGTAGGGCTCCACGAAGCTCGGGTGGTTGTGGGACTCCACCTTGAACGTCACCGCCCAGCCGTCCCCGATGTCCACCACCCCGGCGTTCTCCCCCATGCCCACGAGCAGGTGCTCCCGCATCGCCCGGGTGGTCTTCTGGCCGAACTGGCGGAGGTGGGTCTTGGAGGACTTGTAGGAGCAGTGCTCGGACCACATGACGGAGTACATCGCGAGCTCCGCCGCGGTGGGGCGCCGGCCGAGGATCGAGGCGATCTCCTCGTACTCGTTGTCCTTCAGGCCGAGGTCGCGGTAGGGGAGTTCGACCTCCGGGGTGGAAGCAGCGTTCTCCACGGTGTCCGGCGTGGTCGTCATTCGTCCCCCGAGGGTTGGCTCTGCGGTACGGCCCGATCGTAGCCATGCCGACGACGCCACCTCCCGAGCGTCCGACACGTGACCAGCGGCCGCCCGCCCCTCCCCCGCACGAAGGAGGCTCCGTCGGGCCACAGAGCCCCCGGCACCACCCCACCCCCGCACGAAGGAGGCTCCGTCGGGCCAAGGAGCCCCGGCACCACCCCTCCCTCCGCACGAGGGAGGCTCCGTCGGGCCAAGGAGCCCCGGCACCACCCCACCCCCCGCACGAAGGAGGCTCCGTCGAGCCAAGGAGCCCCGGCACCACCCCTCCCCCCGCACGAAGGAGGCTCCGTCGGGCCAAGGAGCCCCGGCACCACCCCTTGCCCAGAGTATTCAACGTCTGTTACCCCATTGATGGGGAAGATCCCTGTCGGATTTGGGCAAGAGACTTCCCCATCAATGGGGTAACAAGCGTTGAGGAGCCGTACGCGGGCACCGCAACCCCGGGCAAAGGGGCACCCAGACCATCGGACCCGCAGAGCTGGGCCGAAACCTGTCAGGCCCGCGCCCGCACGATCAGGCCCGCGCCAGCCCCGCCCGCTTCTGGCCCTCGTGCAGGACCTTCTCGTTGATGGGCTCGGCCCCCGACGCACGCTGGATCCGCTCGTACTCCCGGGCCTCGTGCTGGCGCGCGGCCTCGGCGCCGGACGCGATCACCGACCGCAGCTGGTCGTCGCCCAGGCCGAAGGCGTCCACGAGGTCGCGGGCGTGCGGCCGCAGCCGCACGAGCAGCCGGTTCACGTAGCTCGTGACGGCCTGGGCACGCTGAGAGGAGAGCCGGCCGTGGATCAGGTACCACGCCAGGTTCCTCTCGATGAGCGTGAGCCCGAACAGGTCCCGCAGCCGGGTCAGCACCCGGCGGGTGGGCTCGTCCCGCACGCGGCCGAGCGCGGCGGTGAACGCCTCCCACTGGAGCAGTTCGGCATGCGCGCGTGCCGCCTCGATCAGGGCGTCCTGGTTCGCGTTGAAGATGGCGGCCGCACGCTCGGCGGGAGCCCTGCGGGCCTCGCGAAGCGCGAGCGCCACCTCCTCCACCATGGCCTCCACGCGATCCTCGAGCAGTTCGCGCTGGGTGTCCTCCTCGCGGAGGTGGCCGGCGGAACGCGCCATCGAGCCGGTGTCCCGGATCGACTGGGCGGCCCGGCGCAGCGGCGTGCGGTGCAGGGTCATGTCCGCGGCACGCTCCGCCACCCAGCGGGCCTTGCCGGCCACGTCGATCTTGGCCATGGACCGGCCGTAGTCGGTGACCAGCCGCTTGCCCACGAGCTGGAGGAGCACGTTGTTGTCGCCCTCGAAGGTGACGTAGACGTCGAGGTCCTGCCGCAGTCCCACCAGGCGGTTCTCCGCGATGAAGCCCGCACCACCGCAGGCCTCCCGGGACTCCTGGAGCGCCTCGAGCGCCAACCAGGTGTTCACCACCTTCGCGGCCGCGGCCTGTGTCTCGAGGTCCTGGCGATCCTCGTCCGAGTCGTGGCGGCCGGAGAACACGTCGTGGAAACGGTCAAGGAGCTCTGCCTGCGCGAAGTTCGCCGCGTAGGTGCGGGCCAGCAGCGGGAGCAGCCGGCGCTGGTGGCGCTGGTAATCCATCAGCACCACTTCCTGGTGCTCGTCCGCGCCGGTGAACTGGCGCCGCTCGGTGCCGTAGCGGATCGCCGTGGCCAGGCCGACCTTGGCGGCGATCACCGCGGCCCCCGAGAGCGAGACCCGGCCCTGCACGAGGGTGGAGAGCATCGTGAAGAACCGGCGGCCGGGTGAGTCGATCGGGGAGGAGTAGGTGCCGTCGGGCGCCACCGAGCCGTACCGGTCCAGGAGGTTCTCCCGCGGGACGCGGACGTGGTCGAAGCGAATCCGGCCGTTGTCGATGCCGTTGAGCCCGCCCTTGAGCCCGTCGTCCTCGATGGTGATGCCGTCCAGCCACCGGGTGCCACCCTCGCCGTCCTCCTCCCGGATGGGCACGAAGAACGCGTGGACACCGTGGTTCACGCCGGCGGTGATGAGCTGGGCGAACACCACCGCGGCGAGGCCGTGGAGGGCGGAGTTCCCGATGTACTCCTTCCACGCGGCCCGCACCGGGGTGTTGATCTCGAACTCCTGCGTGTCCGGATCGTAGGTCGCGGTGGTCAGCACGCCGGCCACGTTGGAGCCGTGCCCGATCTCCGTCATCGCGAAGCACCCCGGCAGCTTCAGGGACAGGGCGTCCGGCAGCCACTTGTCGTGGTGCTCCCGGGTGCCGAGCTGGTAGATCGCCGAGGCGAACAGCCCCCACTGCACCCCGGACTTGATCTGGAGGGAGGGGTCCAGCAGCACGAGCTCCTCGAAGCCGGCGAGGTAGCCGCCCGGGTCCTCCGATCCACCGACGTACTCGGGGAAGCCGCGGGTCGGGACGCCGAGCTCGGCGAGCGCGTGCAGCTGCTGGAGCACCCGTTCCCGGTGCTCCTCCGTCGGCAGTCCCTCGACCTTCACGAGGTCGGGGTTCGCCGCGAGCGCCCTGGCCTCACGCCGAATGTCCTTCCACCGGCCGTCGAGGACGTCACCGAGCACGCCGACGTCGATGCGCTCCCCCTCCGGGACGCGCTGCTCGATCCCGGGGCTGGGGAGGGAGGCGGAGTCGACCTGGCCGGTGGAACCCGGGGTCGTGGCGGACGGAGCCATGCGGTCGGTGCGGCTGTCCTGGGGGTGGGTGGTGGTCACTGGACCTTCTCCTCGAGGCGTGTGGTGGACGGGCGTGTGGTGGACGGACGGGTGGTGGACGGACGGGTGGTGGGCGGGGCGAGGCGGGTGGTGGGCGACGTCGTCGCCCCGGCTGACGGGGCGGGCGGCGGGGCCGCCGTCGGCGACTGATTGGTGAAGAGGACGTGGGCGCCGTCCCAGAGCATGACGGCGAGGTCGCGACCGAGATCCTCCCTGGTCAGCCGGGCGTCGGCGGGGGTGGCAACCCATTCCTCGGCCGCTGCCCGCACCATGCCGACCACCCCGGCAGCCCAGACCCGCACGCGGTGGCTGGGAACGGCCTCGTCCTCCACGAGCTGGGAGATCTGGGAGGCCACGAGGTCCTCCACCTGCGAGACGAAGATCCGCAGGTTGCCCTCGGAGGCGGCCTGCTGCGGACGGTTCACGAACAGGAACACGTTGCGGGACCTGTCAACCGTGTCGAGGTAGGTGGTGACCATGGCCTCGACGGCGCGGCGCGGGTCACGGGTGGACGTCGCGGCCTCGGCCAGGCGGACGCGGGCCCGGCCCAGGATGTACTCCCCCACCGCGACCTGCAGGGCGGTCTTGTCCTGGAAGTAGCGGTACAGGATGGACTTCGAGGTGCCGAGCGCGCCGGCGATCTCCTCCATCGAGATGTCGGGTCCCCGCTCGTGCACCACGTGCCGGACCTCGCGCACCATCTCGAGCCGCCGGGCGGACCGGTGTTCCGCCCAGCGTGTGGCGCGCCCGTCGAGGGCAGCCGCGGTGCCGAGCGCTTCACCCGGCCCGAATCCGCCGTTCGAGTTGACGGGAACGCCGCCATGCTCTGTGATGGAGTTCATGCAACCGAGAGTATCAGGTACTCCTGGTACTGCAATCGGGCAAGATTCGGACCCACAAGGAGACCACGTGCCCCCCATCCCCCGCCGCGCCGTCGTCGTCGGCGCCAACCGCATCCCGTTCGCGAAGGTGGGTGGCTCCTACCACCACGCCTCCAACGCGGACATGCTCACCGCCGCCCTCGACGGCCTCGCCGCCCGCTTCGGCCTCGCCGGCGAGCGGCTCGACGACGTCGCCGCCGGCGCCGTCCTGAAGCACGCCCGGGACCACGGACT
>RZYE01000657.1 GCA_009930425.1 Actinomycetota bacterium
GCTGAAGATCCTTGCCGGTGTCTATCGTCCATCGTCGGGACGACTGCTCGTCGACGGGAGGGTCTCGGCGCTGCTCGAACTCGGTGCGGGCTTTCACGGAGAACTCACGGGCAGGGAGAACATCTACCTCAACGGCGCCATCCTCGGGATGAGCAAGCAGAAGATCGACCGGTCGATCGATGAGATCATCGACTTCGCGGACATCGGAGCCTTCATCGACTCTCCGGTGAAGGTGTACTCCTCCGGAATGTATGTGCGGCTCGGCTTCGCCATCGCCGTGAACCTCGACCCGGAGATCCTCATCGTCGACGAGATCATCGCCGTGGGTGATGAGGAGTTCCAGCGGAAGTGCTTCGACTACCTCTACCGACTGCGGAAGCAGGGCACCACCATCGCTCTCGTGACCCACTCGATGGGACTCGCCGCGGACCTCTGCGACCAAGCGGTCTGGCTCGACCACGGCAAGGCACGACTGGTCGGAGGCGTACGGGATGTGATCTCCCATTACCTGGGCGCGGTCAACGAGAAGGAGGCGGCGGCACGCGCGGAGGATCCGGAGGACGACTACTCGATCTCCGTTGCCAGTGCCATCCCCAGAAAGGGCTCGGGCGATGTGAGGATGACACGCGTGGAGTTCCTGGACGAACACGGACACCGAGGCGTCCTGACGGCGGGCAAGCGCTGCACCGTTCGAGTTCATTTCCATGCTCGCGAGTCCGTCAGACACGTCGAGTTGGGTCTCGCCTTCCACCACGAGTCGGGCCTCATCCTCGCCGGCCCGAACTCGCGGGAGGGCGGTGTGCTGTATGACATCGAACCGGGCGACAGCTTCGCGGACTTCGTCCTCGACCCGATGCCGTTCCTGCCGGGCACGTACATGCTGACCACCGCCTTCGTCGACAAGGGTCACTCGTACGACTACGCAGACCGCGAGGTCAGCTTCAGCGTGCGGGGAAGCGGAGCTGACGGCAACGGGCTCCTTCGGATCTCCGGACGTTGGAGCCCGGCAGTCGGCCTGCCCGCAATCGAGAGTGGAGGAGCAGCA
>RZYE01000144.1 GCA_009930425.1 Actinomycetota bacterium
CCGGCCGAGGTGGTCGGGACCGACGAGTCGACCGATCTCGCCGTGGTCCGGATGGTGGGTGCGCCGGACGACCTCGCAGCGGCGAGCCTCGGCAGCTCGGAGGACCTGGTGGTGGGCCAGGAGGTCATGGCGGTCGGCAACCCGCTCGGGCTGTCCTCGACCGTGACGACCGGCATCATCTCGGCACTCGACCGCCCGGTGACCACGACCGACTCCTCCGGTCCCGGCGGGACCGTGGTGGTCACCAACGCGATCCAGGTGGACGCCGCCATCAACCCCGGAAACTCGGGCGGTCCGGTCTTCGACCTGAACGGGCGCGTCATCGGGATCGCGTCCTCGATCGCGACGCTCTCGCAGGGATCCTCCGGCTCCATCGGCCTCGGCTTCGCCATCCCGGTGGACCTGGCCGAGCGGGTGGCCGGCGAGATCATCGCCGACGGCGCCGCCTCGCACGCCTTCCTCGGCGTGTCCATGTCGGACACCGTGGTCGAACTCGGCGGCACCGGCCGCACCGGTGCCCAGGTGGAGCGCGTGGTGGCGGGCAGCGCCGCTGCCGAGGCGGGACTCGAGGCCGGCGACGTGATCGTCGCGATCGACGGCGAGCCGGTCTCGGGCTCCGAGTCGCTCACCGGGTACGTCCGCCAGTACAGCCCGGGCGAGTCCGTGGAGCTGGAGGTGGTCCGCCGCGGCAGCGCGGAGACGGTGACGGCCACCCTGGGTGCCATGGACTGAGGCGGCTGGGGGACAATGGGCCCATGACCCGCGCCTCCCTCGCCAAGGACCCCGCCGACGTCGCCGGCATGTTCGACGCCGTCGCCAGACGCTACGACCTCACGAACGACGTCCTGTCGCTCGGCCAGGTCCGCCTCTGGCGGCGGCACGTCCGTGCCGCGGTCGCGGCGAGGCCCGGGCAGAAGGTGCTGGACCTCGCCGCGGGCACCGGGACCTCCACCGAGGAGTGGGCCGACGCGGGCATCGACGTGGTCCCCTGCGACTTCTCCACGGGGATGGTGGCGGTCGGGAAGGAACGGCGGCCCGACCTCCCGTTCGTCGCCGGCGACGCGACCTCCCTGCCCTTCGCCGACGAGACGTTCGACGCCGTCACGATCTCGTTCGGGCTCCGCAACGTGGTCGAGGTGGACCGCGCGCTGGGCGAGATGCTGCGCGTGACGAAGCGGGGCGGCCGTCTCGTGGTGTGCGAGTTCTCCACCCCGACGTGGGCCCCCTTCCGGGAGGTGTACGACTTCTACCTCGGGACGATGCTGCCCCGCGTGGCCCGGCTGGTCTCCTCCAACACCCCCGCCTACGGGTACCTCGCGGAGTCGATCCGCGACTGGCCGGACCAGAGGGCACTCGGGGCGCTGTTGCTGCGCAACGGCTGGTCACGGGCCTCCTACCACAACCTCTCCGGGGGAATCGTGGCCCTCCACCGCGCCTTCAGGCCGGCCGTAGGGACTGTCACTCCCGTGCATTAGAGTGAAGACCTCGCCGCGGAGCGGCGAGGACTCGAACGGACCGGACGAGGAGCGACGACGTGGGCTTCATGGGAGAAGGCGACGCCGACGTGATAGTGGTGGGCGCGGGGCCGGGAGGCTCCGCGACGGCCCACCACCTCGCCCACCACGGGCACAGGGTCATCGTGCTGGAGAAGGCCACCTTCCCCCGCGACAAGGTCTGTGGCGACGGGCTCACCCCCGGCGCCGTCCGCGAACTCATCTCGATGGGCGTGCGCATGGACCCCGCGGACGGCTGGATGCGGAACAAGGGCCTGCGCGTCATCGGCGGGGGCCACGAGATCCACCTGCCCTGGCCCGAGACCACCTCCTTCCCCAACTACGGCATGGCGAAGGCGCGCACCTCCCTCGACGAGTCGCTGGCCCGGCACGCGCAGCGTTCGGGCGCGGAGCTGCGCGAGGGCACCACGGTGACGGGCCCGATCCTCCACGAGCGGTCGGGGCGGATCGTGGGGGTCCGGGCACGCACGACCAACCCGGACGGCTCGCGCGGCGAGGAGATCGAGGTCCGGGCCCCCGTCGTCGTCGACGCCGGCGGGGTCGCCGCCCGTATCGCGACCGCCATGGGGATCGAGAAGGCCGAGAACCGCCCCATGGGCGTGGCGGTACGGACCTACTTCCGTTCCCCGCGGCACGACGACGAGTGGATGGAGTCCCAGCTCGAGCTCTGGGACGGGCCCCGCGAACGGTCCAACCTGCTCCCCGGCTACGGCTGGATCTTCGCCCTGGGGGACGGCACGGTGAACGTCGGGCTCGGCTCGGTCAGCTCGACGGCGCGGGCGACGAGGCTGGACTACAAGGAACTCTTCCGGACCTGGATGCGCAACGCGCCGGAGAGCTGGGAGTTCACCGAGGAGAACCAGGTGGGCCGGCTCAGGTCAGCGGCGCTCCCGATGGCGTTCAACCGGAAGCCGCTGTACACCAAGGGCCTGCTGCTGGTGGGCGACTCCGGCGGCATGGTCTCGCCGTTCAACGGCGAGGGCATCGGGTACGCGCTCATGGCCGGGAGGATCGCCGCCGACGTCATCTCGCAGTCACTGGCACGCACCTCGGGCTACGGGCACGAGAAGGCGCTGCGCGCCTACCCCGCCGCCATGGAGGCCGAGCTCGGGGGGTACTGGACGCTCGGCCGCGGCTTCGTGAAGCTCATCGAGCACCCCGCCGTCATGCGCGCGTGCACGAAGTACGGCCTGCCACGCCCGCTGCTGATGAAATTCGTCCATAAACTGCTGAGTGACGGATTCGAACGCCGTGGTGGTGAGACGATGGACCACGTCATCGCCGCCCTGACCAGAGTCGTGCCGGCGTCATGAGGAACGAGGAGGCTCCATGACCAACCCATTCGTGCCGATCCTGGTGATGATGGCAGTGGCGGCAGCTCTCACCCTCGGTGGCATCGGGGCCAGCGCGATCATCGGCCCGAAGCGGTACAACCGGGTCAAGGTGGCCAACTACGAGTGCGGCATCGACCCGACGCCCCGGGCCGGTCACCAGGCCCGCTTCCAGGTCCGCTACTACCTCATCGCGATGACCTTCATCATCTTCGACATCGAGGTGGTGTTCATGTACCCCTGGGCGGTTGCCTTCTCCGAACTCCAGGCCTTCGGGCTCATCGCGATGCTGAGCTTCATCTTCCTGATCACGGTGCCGTACGTGTACGAGTGGCGCCGGGGCGGACTCGACTGGGACTGAGGAACGACATGGGTATTGAGGAAAAGGTTCCCGCTGGATTCGCGCTCACCACGATCGAGAACGTGGTGGGCCTCGCTCGCCGCACCTCGCTGTGGCCGGTCACGATGGGCCTCGCCTGCTGCGCGATCGAGATGATGGCCACCGGTACGCCGCGGTTCGACATCTCCCGCTTCGGGATGGAGGTGTTCCGCGCCTCTCCCCGCCACGCGGACCTGATGATCGTGTCAGGGCGGGTCAGCCACCGGATGGCCCCGATCGTGCGGACCACCTACGACTCGATGCCCGAGCCGAAGTGGGTCATCTCCATGGGCGTGTGCGCCTCCTCCGGGGGCATGTTCAACAACTACGCGATCGTCCAGGGCTGCGACCACATCGTGCCCGTCGACATCTACCTCCCGGGCTGCCCCCCGCGCCCGGAGATGCTCCTGAACGCCATCCTCGCCCTGCACGACCAGATCAGGCACAGCCCGCTGGGCGTCAACCGCGAGGAGGCCGCCCGCAAGGCGGAGGAGGCCGCGCTCGCCGCCACGCCGACCCACCAGATGAAGGGGCTGCTCGCATGACGACTCCTCCCAGGGACGAGATCGCCACCACTCCGCCCGTCCCCGAGGACGCGCGCCGCCTGGACGTGATCGAGGAGCGCACCGGCATGTTCGGCCGGATCGGCCACGGCGACACCACCGGCTTCGGTGGCCTCATGCAGACGGTGGTCATGCCGGGCGTGACCACGCCGCCCTTCGGGTCCTGGTTCGACGAGGTGTACGAGATCCTGCGCGAGGTGCTCGCCGAGCAGGGCCTCGACCCCGACCAGGTGATCGAGAAGGCGGTGGCGGACCGCGACGAGTTCACCATCCACGTGAACCGGGCACACCTCGTGGCCGTGGCGCGGAGCCTGCGCGACGATCAGGACCTGCGCTTCGAACTGTGCCTGGGCACCTCCGGCGTGCACTACCCGGCCGATGCCGGCCGGGAACTCCACGCCGTCCTCCACCTCATGTCCATCACCCACGGGGGCCGCGTGCTGCGCATCGAGGTCTCCGTCCCCGACTCCGACCCGCACCTGCCGTCCGTGGTGGACGTCTACCCCGGCAACGACTGGCAGGAACGTGAGACCTGGGACCTGTTCGGGATCGTCTTCGACGGGCACCCGGCCCTCACGCGCACCGCGATGCCGGACGACTGGGTGGGCCACCCGCAGCGCAAGGACTACCCGCTCGGCGGCATCCCGGTGGAGTACAAGGGCGCCACCGTCCCGCCTGCTGACACCCGGAGGAACTTCAGCTGATGAGCACCTTCCACGCCACCGGACCGGCCCTCGACGAACCCGGGCTGCGCGAGTACACCGCCTCCGGCGGGGACTGGGCCGACATCGTCGCCGAGGCGGAGCGCGTCAGTGAGGAGCGCATCGTCGTCAACATGGGGCCCGTCCACCCCTCGACGCACGGGGTGCTGCGCCTCATCCTCGACATCGAGGGCGAGACGGTGAAGGAGTTGCGCGTCTCCACGGGGTACCTGCACACCGGCATCGAGAAGAACATGGAGTACCGGACGTGGACGCAGGGCGTCACGTTCTGCACCCGCATGGACTACGTGGCGCCCCTCCACAACGAGGTGGCCTACTGCCTCGGGGTCGAGAAGCTCCTCGGCATCACCGACGAGGTTCCCGAGCGCGCGAGCCAGATCAGGGTGCTCCTGATGGAGCTCAACCGCGTGGCCTCCCACCTCGTGGCGATCGGGACCGGCGGCAACGAACTCGGCGCCACCACCATGATGACCATCGGCTTCCGCGGCCGGGAGGAGATCCTGCGGATCTTCGAGCGCATCACCGGCCTGCGCATGAACCACGGCTACATCCGCCCCGGCGGCGTGGCACAGGACATCCCGCCGGGAACGATCGAGTACATCCGAGAGCTGCTCCCGAACATCAACCGGGACCTCAACGAGCTCATGGACCTCACCAAGGAGAACCCGATCTTCAAGCTCCGCCAGAAGGAGCACGGGTACATC
>RZYE01000658.1 GCA_009930425.1 Actinomycetota bacterium
CGCGGACGTCATCCGGCGGACCGCGGAGCGGGGCGGGTCGGTGCTCATCCCCACCTTCGCCGTGGACCGCGTGGAGGGCGTCCTCAAGGTGCTCCACGAACTGCACCGTGACGGACGCATCCCCGCGCTGCCCACCTACGTGAACAGCCCCATGGCGCTGGACGCCCTCGACGTCTACCGGGACATGCCTGAGGAGCTGAAGGACGATTTCGACCTCGATGCCGAGATCGACCGGCCCCACGTCCACGAGGTGCGCACCGCGGACGAGTCGAAGGAGCTCACCGGCGCGGGGAAGCTGGAGCCGTCGATCATCCTCAGCTCCTCCGGGATGCTCACCGGCGGGCGGGTGGTCCACCACCTCGAACGCATGCTCCCGGATGCCAGGAATGCGATCGTCCTCGCGGGCTACCAGGCCGTGGGCACGCGGGGTGCCGCTCTCCTCGGTGGCGCGACCCAGCTGAAGATGCACGGACGGTACGTGCCGGTGAAGGCCGAGATCGCGCGGGACGGGGAGTTCTCCGTCCACGCCGACGCCTCCGACCTCATGGACTGGCTGGCCGAGCTCGCGCCCCGACCGTCTCTCGTGTTCTGCACCCACGGCGAACCCGACTCGGCGCTCGCCCTCGGCGAGCGCATCGAACGGGACCTCGGCGTGAACGCCGTCGTGCCGCGCCACGGCGAGGTGGTGGTCCTCGACACCGCCGCCGCGGACCCGCAGTACCACGAGCGCGTGGCCGGGGCCGTGAGCGTGCCCCGGCCCGGCCGTGCCGAGCTCGCCGCCCACGTGGCGCGCCCCGAGCGGCTGGGCGCGCAGCGGGTTGCCGTGACCAGCGACCTCGCCTGGCGGCAGGAGGGTGGCGACGTTGTCCTCGAGGGCACCATCCGCATCCGGCTACGGCGGGCGGACCTGCGGGCGGCGCTGGCCGCCGGGGTGGACATCGAGGTGGTCGGGCGCGACTGAGCTACCGTGGGACCATCCCGCGCACGATGAGGAGCACCGATGGGATCACCACAGCAGACCGCCACCTGCCCGGTGTGCGG
>RZYE01000145.1 GCA_009930425.1 Actinomycetota bacterium
CTCACCCGCTACCACGTGGACGACGCCGCGTCCTTCTACTCCGGCAACGACTTCTGGCAGAACCCCAACGACCCCATCTCGGGTGAGGCAGTGCCACAGCCGCCGTACTACATGACACTGAAGATGCCCGGGGCAGACCGTGCGACGTTCTCGCTCACGTCGAGCTTCATCCCGGGTGGCGAGTCAGGGCGGCAGATCCTCACCGGCTTCCTCGCGGTGGATGCGGATCCGGGGACCGAGGCCGGAGTGATCGCCGAGGGCTACGGCACGATGCGGCTCCTCGAGTTGCCGCGTGACCTCACCGTGCCCGGTCCGGGCCAGGTGCAGAACCTCTTCAACGCCAACCCGACCGTCTCCCAGGAGCTGAACCTGCTCGAGCAGAACGCCTCCCAGGTGCTCCGCGGCAACCTCCTCACGCTTCCGGTGGGTGGCGGACTGCTGTACGTCCAGCCGGTCTACACCCAGTCCGCCCGTGGCACGCAGGTGCCGCTGCTCCACCGGGTGCTCGTCTCGTTCGGCGACGAGATCGGCTTCGCGCCGACCCTCGCCGAGTCGCTCGACCAGGTGTTCGGTGGGGACTCCGGCGCGGAGACCGCCGATGAGGACGTGGCCGGTCCCGGCGAGGAGGATGACGGCGTGGTGCGGACCGCCGAGGAGAAGCTCCGGGACGCGCTCGATGACGCGGCCGCTGCGATGCGGGACGCCGAAGCGGCACTCGCCGAGGGCAACTGGACGGCGTACGGGCTGGCGCAGGACCGGCTCGACCGCGCACTGGCTGACGCGATCGACGCCGAGGCCGAGATCTCCGGCCAGCTTCCGGTGGACGCCGAGCCAACCCCGCCGGCCGACGAGATCGACCCCGCCGGGGCCGAGACGGCCACCACGGACGAGGGCTGAGCGCGCCGGGCGAGGTCTCAGGGTGGGCGGGGTGTGAGTGATCGCACCCCGCCCCCCATTTGCCCCGCCCGGGGGACCCGACGTACAGTGGAACAACCGACGCGGGGTGGAGCAGTTCGGTAGCTCGCCGGGCTCATAACCCGGAGGTCGAGGGTTCGAATCCCTCCCCCGCTACCAAGACGAAGGCCCGGACCATCTGGTCCGGGCCTTCGTGCGTGTCACGCCCGTCTCACCGACGGCGGTAGACCCGGACCCGCCAGCGGGCGTCGCCCGACGCCGGCCGCCAGTCGTCGTCGGAGGCGGCGGGGTCCAGCTCCCACTCGTCCTGACGGATGGTGGGAGCGGTGGCCAGCGCGTGACGTCCCGTCGTCACGTCCAGGTCGAGCTCGCTCACGACGAGCAGGTCGGCAAGCGGTAGTCCCTCGGCGTAGACCTGGGCACCCCCGGTGATCCACACCAGATCGCCACCCTCCCCGTTCCTGCCGAGGGCGAGCGCCTCCTCGAGCGTGTGTGTGACCTCTGCGCCGGGCGCGGAGAAGGCTCGGTCGCGGGTCAGGACGATGTTCCGCCGCCGCGGCAGCGCACCACCGAGGGACTCCCATGTCGCACGGCCCATCACGACGGGATGGCCGACGGTCGTGTGCTTGAAGAACGCGAAATCGGCCGGCACGTGCCAGAGCATGTCCGTCCCGGTGCCGATCGTGCCGTGCCGGTCCTCGGCCCAGATCATCCCGATCGCCATCAGACAGCGATCTCCGCACGAATCGTGGGGTGGTGCCGGTAGTCCTCCACCACGACGTCCTCCCACGCGTACTCGAAGAGCGAGGGCGCCGGGCGGAGCCGCAGCGTGGGGAAGGGGTAGGGCTCGCGCGCGAGCTGCTCGCGCACCGCGTCCACGTGGTTCGCGTAGATGTGGCAGTCCCCGCCCGTCCAGATGAAGTCGCCCGGCTCGAGCCCGGTCTGCTGGGCCACCATGTGGGTCAGCAGGCTGTAGGACGCGATGTTGAACGGCACGCCGAGGAACAGGTCGGCGGAGCGCTGGTACAGCTGGCACGAGAGCCGTCCGTCGGCGACGTGGAACTGGAACAGCGCGTGGCACGGCTGCAACGCCATCCGGTCGAGTTCCGCCACGTTCCACGCCGAGACCACCATGCGGCGGGAGTCGGGATCGCTGCGGATGGTGTCGAGGACCTGGGAGACCTGGTCGATGTGGCGCCCGTCGGGAGTGGGCCAGGATCGCCACTGCACCCCGTAGACCGGGCCGAGCTCGCCGTCCTCGTCGGCCCACTCGTTCCAGATCCGAACCCCGTGCTCCTGCAGCCAGCGCACGTTGGACTCCCCGCGGAGGAACCAGAGCAGCTCGTACACGATCGACCTGAGGTGGACGCGCTTGGTCGTGATCAGCGGGAAGCCCTGGGACAGGTCATACCTCAGCTGGTGCCCGAAGACGGAGGTGGTTCCCGTGCCCGTCCGGTCACCCTTGGCCACCCCGTTCTCCAGCACGTGCCGCAGCAGGTCCTCGTAGCCGGTGTGCACGCTCATTGCACCTCCATCCTCGCCAGGCGGGACACCTGGCCGACCTCGCGGCTGAAGCCCGAGGGCAGCGGCCCGAACGCGGCGCGCACGCCCTTGGCGACATCCTTTGCCATTGCCTTGTTGCCGTGCCATCCGATCACGGCGCCGATCCCGAACGGGGCGAGGCGGCCGAACAGCGCGCGTGCCCCGACAACAGCACCCTGCTTCGCCGCCCGTCGGCGAAGCTCAACGTTGATGAGCGAGACCGTCCGGATCGGCAGCTTGGTCAGCAGGGTGCGACCCCAGTAGATCGTGCCCACTCCCAGCTGCCGCTGCACGGCGGCCGCACCCTCCTCGCCCAGGAGCGAGGCGAGCAGGAGGGTCCGCCGCCGTTCGACGTCGTCGATCGGAACCCCGTAGACGTCGGCCACGGCCATGACGTGCTTGGCGGCGTCGGCGAAGAAGGCGGCGACCTGCGCCCCGGTCAGCACCACGGCGCTCGCCGTGCCCACCGCCGGGACGGCGGCGGTGGCGCCGACGACGCCTCCCTTGCGGGCGGACTTCGTCAGGAACTCCTTCTCGAGGAGGGCGACGATGCCGGACGGGGTGGCCTTCGGGTTCGCGCGACGGAGCGCGTCGACATGGTGGTGGATCCTCTCCGACGGGATCGTGACCGCCCGGTCGATGAGCGGGGTGAACTGGTTCTCCGGGATCGTGGTGTCGACCTTGCGTGCCATGCTTCCTCAGGTCCTCCTTGCGCGTGGTCCGGGCGCGCCTGGCGCCAATGGGTCAATTGTCGTGCACGCCGGCGGGTCCTGCACGGCTCGCACCGGGGGCGCGCCGTGCCCTACCGTGGTCCGGTGACCCCACACCACCCAGAATCAGTCGTCATCGTCCTCTTCGGCGCGACAGGAGACCTTGCCAGCCGGATGGTCATGCCTGCCATGTTCGAGCTCCGTGCCCGTGGACTGATGCCGGCGCACTGGCGGCTGGTGGGTTCCGCCGGCGACGACCTCGGCACGGACGGTTTCACGGCGATCCTGCGGGCGTCGCTGGAGAAGGGGGGTGGACCTCCCCCGGACTGGGAGGACGTGGCTGCCCGCACCCGGTACGTGGGAGGCTTCTTCTCGGCGGAGGAGCCGGGTGACCTGCCACGGGTCCTGGCGGAGGTCCGGGGGGAGCTTCTCGAGGAGAGCGGCTCGGACCCCCTCGTCGTGTTCTTCCTCGCCGTCCCGCCCTCCGCCTTCCCCTCGATCACGCAGGGCATCGGGCGCCACGGGCTGTCCGACGGCGCGCGCGTGGTGTTCGAGAAGCCGTACGGGACGTCGTCGGAGTCCTTCGAGGAGCTGGACGCCCTCGTGAAGCGCACGCTGAGCGAGGACCAGGTGTTCCGGATCGACCACTTCCTCGGGAAGGAGGGCGTGCAGGCGATCTACACCCTGCGCTTCGCCAACAAGCTCTTCGGTGCGCAGTGGGATCGCCATTCCGTGGCCCAGGTCCAGATCGACGTCCCCGAGACGCTCAATGTCGCCAACCGGGCCTCGTTCTACGAGGCCACCGGCGCGGCCCTCGACATGCTGGTGACCCACCTCTTCCAGGTGGTCTCGCAGGTTGCCATGGACACGCCGTACGACCTCGCGGACCCGGAGTCGGTGCTCTTCGAACGGGACGCCGTCCTGCACCGCTTCCGCCCCCTCGACGTGGAGAACGACGTGGTCCTCGGCCAGTTCGAGGGCTACCGCGACCTCGACGGCGTTGACCCGCACTCCGAGCAGGACACGTTCGTGGCGGCACGGCTGTGGGTGGACTCCGACCGCTGGCGTGGCGTGCCCTTCATCCTGCGCACCGGCAAGATGATGGCGCGGAAGGCGCAGCTGGTCGCGCTCGTGCTCCGGCCGGAGGACGATCCGCTGTCCGCCGTCGCGGCACGTCCGAACACCATCGAGATCAACTTCTCGGGTGCGGGCGGCATCTCGCTCGGCGTCACCGTGAAGGCGCCGGGACCGGAGGCCCGGCTGTCCTACGGCCACGCGGTGCTGGACCTCGATGACGTGCCCGGCGGCGAGCCGCTGAGCCCCTACGCATCACTCATCGACGACGTGCTGCGCGGGGACCGTTCGCTGTTCACCACCGAGGCGGGACTGCGCGCCGCCTTCCGTTCCTTCGAGCCACTGCTCGGACCGGACCGTCCCCGGCCGCTGCCCTACGAACCGGGTGGGTGGGGCCCGGCGGAGGCCAGAAGGCTCGTGGCTCCGTTCGGATGGATGCTCGAGCAGTTGGACAGGGTGCCCGGCGAGTGAGGATCACTCGAACTCGGGGGCCTCGTCGTCGTTGTAGAAGTGGAAGCGCTGGTCCCCGCCGGGCATCTCGTCGGCGGACAGGAGCAGCTCGAGGCGCTCCTCGCGTGCCAGGATCGCCCCTTCCTCCATCTCGCGGAGCCTGTCCACCACCCCGCGCTCGCGGAGCACCTCCTTGCCGCGCTGGAAGAGTGACTCACTGCCGAAGAGCAACTGGGACTCGTCGTAGATCTTGCACGCCACCATGTGGGGGAAGGTGTCGAAGGCCGCCTGCTCGACGAGCTTGGAGAACGGCTTGACGATGTAGTCGATCTCCTCGTTGTACGCCGGGTGCTTGAGGTACTGGTACTTCCGGCCGTAGATGGCCTCGTCGAGCTGGGGGACGAGGCTCGCGGCGGCGTCCTCCACGATGACCACGAGGTCCAGGTCCGAGCCGTGCACCATGCTCCCGGTGCTGCGCTCGGGCCGGTACACGTCATGGGCCATGCCGTA
>RZYE01000659.1 GCA_009930425.1 Actinomycetota bacterium
TGATCGGCGCGCTCGTGTGCTTCGGGATCCGGATTGCGGCCATCAGGTACCGGCTCAACGCCCCGACGGCCCGCACCCGCCAGGACGGGATGACCTGAACCGGGGCCGGCCGAGCCCGCCGGCGACCGCGCGGCTAGGCTCGCTGGACAACCATGTCGAAACCAGGATGTCGAAGGCAGCATGTCGAAACCGGAGGAGGACAGATGCACATCGTGATCGCCGGAGGACACGGCCAGATCGCCCTGCTGCTCGAGGAGATGCTCGCCAGCCGAGGTGACCGGCCGATCGGCATCGTCCGCAATCCCGCCCATGTGTCCGATCTGGAGGCAGCCGGTGCTGAGGCTGCCGTGCTTGACCTGGAGGACGCGGCGGTGGAGGAGGTGGCCGCCGTCCTGAGCGGAGCGGACGCCGTGGTCTTCGCGGCCGGTGGCGGGCCAGGGTCGGGCGCGGCCCGGAAGGAGACGGTGGACAAGGGCGCGGCGATCCTGCTCGCGGACGCCGCCGAGCGTGCAGGGGTGCGGCGCTACCTCATGGTGTCCTCCATGGGCACGGACAAGGCCGATCCCACCAGTGAGGACGTCTTCCAGGTCTACCTGCGGGCCAAGGCGGCGGCGGATGCGGACCTGCGGAGCCGTGACCTCGACTGGACCATCATCCAGCCCGGCAGCCTGACCAACGATCCGGGCACCGGACTGGTCACCACCGATCCGGCGGCGGAGCCGAAGCGGGTGCCGCGGGAGGACGTCGCGCACGCGCTCCTGGCAGCCCTGGATGAGCCCGCGACCGTGCGGAAGCAGTTCCTGCTGTTCAGCGGGCCGGACCCGGTGGCGCAGGCGCTCTCCACGTTGTGAGGGAACGCCCAGCCGCGGTACTGGAGGGCGGTGCGCACCTGGTGCACCGCGCCTGGCTCAGCGACTGACCGCGAACCAGGTGACGCGGACGCCCCGCCCGATCAGGAGGCCGTCCACCGTGGTCCCCGGGTTCACCACGCTCACCTGCTCGAGCAGGACCGTCTCGTGGACGAACTCCTCCACCCTCCC
>RZYE01000660.1 GCA_009930425.1 Actinomycetota bacterium
GCGGGCGTCGGGTTCGCGGCCCTCGGTGCCACCGGCTGGGGCACCTACATCCTGCTCACCCAACGGATCGGCGACCGCTTCACCGGCATCCAGGGGCTGTCCATCACGATCCCGATCGCCGCGGCCGCCGCGGCCGTCATGGGCATCCCGCAGGCGGCGGGCCACATCACCCCCGGGATCCTCGCCGCCGCCCTCGGCCTCGCCCTCCTGCTGCCCGTGATCCCGTTCGCCCTCGAGATGCTGGCCCTCCGCCGTATGACGCACACCGCGTTCGGGACCCTGATGTCCCTCGAACCGGCCTTCGGGCTCCTCATCGGGCTGATCGTGCTCCGGCAGAGCCCCTCGTGGTTGCAGGTGCTGGGCATCGTCCTCGTGGTCAGTGCGGGCGCCGCGGCGCAGCGGGGCGGCCTGCGGGAATGACAGCCGGGCCGTGCTGCCCACCCCACGCGCGCAGCAGCGACGCGGGCGTCAGACCAGCAGGGACTGGCCGCCGTCGATCCACACCTCGGTGCCGGTGATGTGGCTCGACGCATCCGACGCCAGGAACAGCACCAGGTCCGCCACCTGCTCCGAACTGCCGGGCGTGCTGCCAGTGAGGGGGATGCTCCCCTCCGGGAACTGCACCGGCACGCCCGCCTGATCGGTGTCGCGTTCCTCGGTGTTGTCATCGATCTCGGTGTCGATGGCGCCCGGACAGATCACGTTGACCCGCACCTTCGCCGGGGCGAGTTCCACCGCGATCATCTTCGCGAACGCCACCTGACCTGCCTTGCTCGAGCTGTACGCCGAGGCCCCGGTGTTGCTGAACGTGCGTGTCCCGTTGATCGAGGACGTGATGATCACCGAGCCGCCCTGCCGCTTGAGCAGGGGAGTGGCGTGCTTGACGGTGATGAACGTCCCGGTGAGATTGACGTCGATCGTCGTGCGCCAGTCCTCCACCGTCAGCTCCTCCAGCGGCGCCCACACCCCGTTGATGCCCGCGTTGGCGAGCACCACGTCCAGCCGGCCGTACTCGCGCTCCACCCTGCCGACGACGTCG
>RZYE01000661.1 GCA_009930425.1 Actinomycetota bacterium
GACCGACTGACCGTCCGCAGGACGTGGGCGGCAACCGACCGTCCACAGCTCGCAGGCGGCAACCGACCGTCCACAGGGTGCCAACTGCCGGCGCCGCTGGTGGAGTCGCGCACCCTACCCTTCCGGCATGGGAGTCCTCCGGCCGTCCTCGCGGATCGTCCGCGCCACCCCCGCCTGGCGGGGTGCGCTGTGGCGATGGCGCCACGCCTTCCTGGCCGTCGCGTTGGTGACAGCAGTCCTCCTCGTGGTTGAGGAGTTCGCCCCCGTGCCCGCCGGCCGCTCCGTCGTCGTCCTCACCCGGGACGTGCCCGCCGGCCGGGACCTCCGCCCGAACGACCTCAGCGTGAGCGCTGTCGACGACGGCGCCGCACCGGCGTCGTCGTTCACCGCCGTTACCGAGGTGGCCGGCGAACGTCTCGTGGTGGGACTGCCGGCCGGCACGGTGATCTCGGAGGAACTCCTGCTGGAGCCCGGCCTTGCGGCGGGCGCCCCCGCGAACCACCTGGTGCTGCCCGTGGCCATTTCCGATCCCGGCTCGCGCATTCTCGCCGAGAGCGGGAGGAAGGTCACACTGGTGGGAGGTGCGGAGGCAGGAGGCGCCCCGGTGCTGGTCCCCGACGTGCTGGTTTTGTCCGTCCTTGAGGATCCCGGGACCGGTGGTTTGATATCAACGGGGAACGTCTCGACCATCGTGATCGCGGCGGTTCCGAACTCTGTGGCTAATCTCGTGGTGGATGCGAGCGCACAGGGACCACTTCGCGTGGCCGTGCCCTCTGCGATTCCCTGACCCACACTGACCACCTCGCGTGGCTGTGCCCACCGTCCCCTGACCCACAACTCCTGAGGAGAGAAAATGCTGCAAGGCTTCAAGGAATTCATCACCCGCGGAAACGCCATCGACCTCGCGGTCGGCGTGATCATCGGTGGCGCCTTCGCCCCAATCGTCGCCGCGGTCACCGCCGTCATCATGGGCATCATCGCCGGCCTCTTCGGCCAGCCGAACTTCGACCAGGTCGGCAGCTTCATGGTCAACGATGCC
>RZYE01000662.1 GCA_009930425.1 Actinomycetota bacterium
AGACCGGGTCGATGGAGATGCCCTCACCGACCATCTTCTCCGCGAACACCGGGTCCGGTACCTGTTCGATCGGGACGAGCACTCCGGAGAGCGGTGCGAGAAGCACCACCCTCGCGCGTCCTGGGGACTCCGCCATTTCCACTCCTTCTTGGACGACACACGTGTGGGCCCAGACTGGCAGGACGTTGAAGTCCGTGTGAGCGTTTTGAAGCATCGGTGGAGATGGTATGACGAGTGGACCGGCGCGAAGGCTGTCGGCGCAGCGGCCTACCCTTGACGCATGACCGAATCCGCCGCCGCCACCACCACCACCACCGTCGTCGACGCCGCCGCCCCGGCCGCGTCGCTGTTCTCACCCCTCACGCTCGGCCGGCTCGAGTTGCCGAACCGCATTCTGATGGCCCCGCTCACGCGCCGCCGCGCCCACGCGGACGGCACCCCGTCGGACCCGATGGTCCGCCACTACGCGGACCGGGCCAGCGCCGGCCTGATCATCGCCGAGGGCACGTTCCTCTCCCACCGCTCCCGCACCTACCTGAACCAGCCGGGCCTTGCCACGGACGAGCACGTTGCCGGCTGGCGCCGCGTCACGGACGCCGTCCACGAGGCCGGTGGCCGCATCACCGTCCAGCTCATGCACGGCGGCCGCGTGGCCGTGCTCCCGGACGCCGAGGAGCGTGGCATCGTCGCGCCCTCCGCCATCCCCGTGGGCGGCGAGCGCCGCCTGCCGGACGGCACCACTCGTCCGCACGCCACGCCCCGGGCGCTGGCGACGGAGGAGATGGGCGGCGTCGTCGCCGAGTTCGCCGAGGCGGCCCGGCGGGCGATCGACGCCGGCTTCGACGGCGTGGAGATCCACGGCGCGAACGGCTACCTGTTGCAGCAGTTCCTCGCCGCCTCCACCAACCAACGGGACGACGCCTACGGCGGCTCGCCCGCGAACCGCGCCCGCCTGGTCGTGGAGGTGACGCGGGCGGTGTCCGACGCGGTCGGCGCGGACCGCACCGCGCTGCGCCTCTCCCCGGGCGAGACCCGCCA
>RZYE01000663.1 GCA_009930425.1 Actinomycetota bacterium
TCGCTCCCTCGACCCGCTCAAGGACCAGAGCTACGTCCTCGCGGTCATGGGCCGGGAGAGGCTCTCGCGGGCGCTGTTCCCGCTCGGGGACGTGGCCTCCAAGTCCGAGGTGAGGGCCGAGGCCGCCGCACGCGGCCTCAGGATCTCCGCGAAGCCGGACTCCTACGACATCTGCTTCGTGGCGGACGGGGATACGAAGGGCTTCCTGCGCGAGCGCCTCGGCGCCGCTCCCGGCCCCATCGTCGACGTCACCGGTGCCGAGGTGGGGGAGCACGACGGCGCCTACGCCTACACCGTCGGACAGCGCAAGGGGCTCGGGCTCACCCGCCCCGCCCCGGACGGCGCGCCACGCTACGTTCTCGAGGTCCGGCCGGCGACGAACACCGTGGTCGTCGGTCCTGCCGCACTGCTCAGCGTCGACGTGATCGAGGGTGAGGACACGGTCTGGCTCGCCGACGACGTCCCCGCCGTCACGTCCGTCCCCGCCACCGTGCAGGTGCGAGCCCACGGCGAGCCGATGCCTGCGCTCGTGCGCCGCGCGGGGAGCGTGCTGCACGTCGACCTGGACGCGCCGACCCGGGGACTGGCCGCCGGCCAGTCCGCGGTCGTGTACGACGGGAGCCGGGTCCTCGGCCAGGCCACGATCCGGGCCGCCAGCCGCAGGCGCGCGGCGTGATCCTCGACCTGCCGCTCGCGCACGCCTCACTCGATCCGGACGCAGCCGCCCGCACCACGCCGGGACTGCTCGAGCGGCTGCTCGGCGAGGCGGACACCGCCGTGGTCCTGGTCGACGAACTCGGGCACCTCGCCGTCACCGGCAACTCCCTCGACCTCGTCCCCGCCCGCGCCCACGCCCCGGACGCGTCCACCGTGCACGTCCACCTCGGCCGGACCGCCGAGGGCCGCGCCCGGGTGCTCGCCATCGCCCCGCGGGACCCGGCCCGCGAGTACCGCGACCTGCGACGGATCATGGCGGGAATGACGCCCGAGGACCGCGGGACGGCAGTGCCCGCCGTCGCGATCGCCAACTGGCACCA
>RZYE01000664.1 GCA_009930425.1 Actinomycetota bacterium
CGTCGCCGAAGTTGGTCGCTCCGCCGGTTGCCCACGGGTCGTCGTTGGAGCCACCGGTCGGGGCGTTGTAGTCGGCGCCACCGCGGCCACCGCCGCCGTAGCCGGACCCACCCTGGGCCCCGCCGCCGTAGCCGCCCTGGCCGCCCTGGCCGCCCTGACCGCCCTGGCCCTGGCCACCACCGAAGCCGCCACCACCGAAGCCACCACCACCGCGCTGGCTGCGTGCCACCTTGGCGGTGGCGTAGCGGAGCGAGGGTCCAACCTCGTCCACCTGCATCTCGACCACGGTGCGCTTGTCCCCCTCACGGGTCTCGAACGAGCGCTGGACGAGCCGGCCCTGGACGATGACGCGCGTGCCCTTGGTCAGGGACTCGGCCACGTTCTCCGCAGCCTCACGCCAGATCGAGCAGCGGAGGAACAGGGTGTCCCCGTCCTTCCACTCGCTGGTCTGCCGGTCGAAGGTGCGCGGGGTCGAGGCCACCGTGAAAGAGGCCACGGCCGCACCGGACGGCGTGAACCGAAGTTCGGGATCTGCAGTCAGGTTACCCACGACCGTGATGACGGTTTCGCCTGCCATGATGCTCCTCCTCAGCCAGCGTCCGGCCGGCCCGGCTTGGCGTCGGTGCGCGGACGGCGTGCCTCGGCAGCCGCGCGCTTGGCGTCGGCGGCGGCGCGCTTGGCGATCATCTTGGGGTCGGGGCGCAGCAGCTTGGTGCGCAGCACGGCCTCGGACAGGCCGAGCTGGCGGTCCAGCTCCTTGGCCACGTCGGGCTCGGTCGTCATGTTCACCACGGCGTAGACGCCCTCGGACCGCTTCTTGATGTCGTATGCCAGGCGGCGCTTGCCCCAGATGTCGACATTGGCGATGCTCCCACCGGCGTCGGTCACGACCTTCAGGAACCTGTCCAGCGTCGGGGCGACTGCACGGTCATCCAGTTCGGGATCGAGGATCACCATCAGTTCATAGTCACGCATGCGTTAACCCACCTCCTTTGGTCTCAGCGGTCACGGTCGGTCCGTAACAGGAGGGTTGTGC
>RZYE01000665.1 GCA_009930425.1 Actinomycetota bacterium
ACGGCTGCCGGGTGCCGCTGCCGTGGTCCGGGGAGGCCCCGCCGTTCGGCTTCGCGCCCGACGGCGTCGCCCCCTGGCTGCCGCAGCCGCCGGCGTGGCAGGACCTCACCGTTGCGGCCCAGGAGGAGGACCCCTCCTCGACGCTGTGGCTGTTCCGGCGGGCGCTCGCACTGCGGCGGGCCGAGCCGTCGCTGCGGCGCGGCACCGTGGCGTGGCTGGAGGCGGCCGTCCCCGGGGAGGACGCGCTCCGGCTCCGGCGGGAGTCCGACGGCGGGCGGGCCCTGGTCGTCGTCACGAACTTCGGGACGGAACCGGTGCCGCTGCCGGCGGGGGAGGTGCTGCTCGCCAGCACGTCCCTGGAGGGTGAGCTGCCGGGGGAGGCGACCGCCGTCGTCGTCCCGGGCTGACTCGCGCGACCTCACGGCAGGTAGAATCGGACATCCTGGAGCGGGCAGCCGCCCGGCCAGTTCACGATCCGGAGGCGCACTCATGCGCAAGCGACAGATTCCCACCCAGCCTGAGGACACACCCAGGGGCGAGGAGTGGCTGGACCTAGAGAGCATCGCGGAGGTCGAGATCACCTCGGAGGACCCGGAGCATCCCATCGAAGGAGCGCTCGTCGCGGACACCGGGTGGCGTGCCGCGGAGCCGGGCGAGCAGACGATCAGGCTCGTCTTCCCCGAACCCCAGCGGATCCGCCTGATCCACCTCGATTTCGTCGAGCCGGACGTCGCGCGGACGCAGGAGTACGTGGTGCGGTGGTCCGGCGACCGCGGGACGACCTTCACCGACGTGGTGCGCCAGCAGTGGAACTTCAGCCCCGGGGGTGGGAGCCGCCAGACGGAGGACCACGAGGTCGAACTGTCGGCGGTCACGGAACTGGAGTTGGTCATCGTCCCGGAGATCAGTGGGGGCACGGCCCGAGCCTCCTTGGCGCAGCTCCGCCTTGCCTGAGCCGATGGCACCGCCGGACCACAGGGCAGGGCCGGACCCCGTGGACCCGACCCCCAGGAGCAGGGACGGCAGCATCCACGT
>RZYE01000666.1 GCA_009930425.1 Actinomycetota bacterium
TGGCGCGGGCACGCTCGACCACTTCCGCCAGGCCGTGGTCGACGGCGGCGCCGCGGCCGTCCTTGCCGCCTCCGTGTTCCACTTCCGCACCTTCAGCGTGCGCGAGGTGAAGGAGTACCTCGCCGGGCACGGGATCCCGGTGCGGTTGTAGCTCAGGGCGGGCGTCGGTCAGAACGGGCAGTCGGTCAGAACGGGCAGTCGGCGCGCGGGTCGAACATCCCGAGGCCGGCGCCCTCCGCCTCGTCCAGCGCTTCCTCGACCGCTGGTAGGAAGCGGGTGTTGCCGTCGAACACCACGGGGCGCACGAGTCCCGCACGCGCCAGTTCCGCGTTGACGAGGGCGCCGTCCGCGTACACCCCGGCGAGGAGGCGGCCGTACTGGTCGTGGGTGACCTCGTCCTGCACGAGCCGGACCTCGGTGCCGGGTGGCAGCAGCACCTCGAGGAACCCGGTCGCGTCCCCCGCGAGGCACTCCCCCGGCTCGCCGTCCCGGGGCTCCTCGGGGGCGTCGACGTTGAGCAGGCGCACCCGGGTGGACTCACCGTCCAGCGTGACGCGGATGGTGTCACCGTCGTACACGTACTCCACGACGGCGGGACGCCCCTCCGGGGGTGCGTCGCCGGAGTCCGGCGTGGCGGCGTCGTCGTCGAGGAGGAGGACGGCCAGGAGCACCACGGCAGCCAGCGCCGCGAGGCGGACGAACCAGGTCGCAGCGGTGCGCCGGGAGGTGCTGGCGGGCATGGCAGCACTCTGCCACAGCCCTGTGGCCTGGCGCGCACGCCGGGACCATCGCCGACTGTCACCCCGCTGCACTGGCGTCACCCCGCTGCACTGGCGTCACCCCGCTTCGCTTGACGTCACCCGCTGCGCTCCTGTCACCCGCTGCACTCGCGAATCACATCTCCGTCCCCAACGGCGGGTGACCATCAGGATGGGCCGTGGTGAGCGGCCCAACAGCGTACGCAGAACGATCCCGCGGATCCGTGACGTTCCTGCGGGTCGCGTGCGGCTCACCCCTTCTCCCAATTGCGTACGC
>RZYE01000667.1 GCA_009930425.1 Actinomycetota bacterium
TCACCGCCGCGGACCTTCCCCTGTTCGGGCTCGCGGACGATTCCCTGCTCAGCGTCCTCGTGGAGCGGGGCCTGCTCCGCGCCCGCCCCACCGGGTGGTACTGGAACATCCACCTCGCCGCCTCGCCGTCCTCGTTGACGGACCTCCGCGGCTCGGGCGGCGGGGAGGTGCAGGTGGTCGAGGGGCTGACGGGAGCGGTGCTCGGCACGGTGTCGGGGGCGAACGCCGATTCCACCGTCCACCCCGGCGCGGTCTACGTCCACCAGGGTCGCGTTCACGTGGTGGAGGAACTCGCGGACGACGTCGCCCTCGTCCGCCACGAGAACCCCGGCTACCGGACCCGGCCGCGTTCCGTCTCCGCGCTCCGCATCCTCGGCACGGAGCGGGCGGAGGAGTGGTTCGGCTCCGGCGGCACCGCCGTCACCTGGGGCTTCGGTCCGGTGGAGGTGACGAGCCAGGTGGTGGGCTATGACCGCCTCCTCCCGCCGGCGATGGAGGTGATCGGCCACTACGAGCTCGACCTCCCGGAGCAGCTCCTCCCCACCAAGGCCGTGTGGTGGTCCGTGCCGGAACCGGCCTGCCTCGCCGCGGGCCTCACCCCGGACGTTCTCCCCGGTGCCCTCCATGCCGCCGAGCATGCCGCCATCGGCCTGCTCCCGCTGCTCGCCACCTGCGACCGGTGGGACATCGGGGGCCTCTCCACCGCCAACCACCCGGACACGGGTGCGCCCACCGTGTTCGTCCACGACGGCTACCCCGGGGGTGCCGGCTTCGCCGAGCGGGGTGCGGCGATCGCGCGCCGCTGGCTCGAGGCCACCCTCGCGGCCATCGAGGGCTGCCGATGCGCGGACGGCTGTCCCGCCTGCATCCAGTCCCCCAAGTGCGGGAACGGCAACTCCCCGCTGTCGAAGGCGGGCGCGATCATCCTCCTCCGGCTCGTCCTGGGGAGGGAGGCCGCGTGACCGGACCGCTGCTCCACGACCCGGGACTGATCGCCGCGCTCCGCACGGACCTGGCGGCGGTGCGCACGGACAC
>RZYE01000146.1 GCA_009930425.1 Actinomycetota bacterium
GGCGTCGTCCTTGGCCATGTTGCTCCCTTCTCTCTGCCGGCAACGCTAGCCGAGAGTGGGAGTGCTCACACCCGGGAGCCCCCGCGATGTGGCGAGACTTCGCGGCGGCGGGAGTTCGCATCCCCCCACACGAGCGTACGCACAACGAGCCTGCGCCCGCTGTTGGGCGGGGTGATGCCGGCGGCGGCAACAAGAGCGTACGCAGGACGATCCGGCGGGTCGTCGGGGTGGATGCCCGAGGCACAAGAGCGTACGCAGGATCGCCGTGCGGGCGCAGAACGATTCTGCGGATGGTGTACCACCCGCAGAATCGCGGGGCGTACGCACTTGTGGAAGGGGTACGGTGTGCCCGCGCCTGCTCAGGTGGTGACGGCGATGAACACGGCGATCAGGTGGCACACGAAGCCGACCACCGTGCCGACGTGGAAGATCTCGTGGAACCCGAACCAGCGGGGGGAGGGGTTGGGCCGCTTGAACCCGTACACCACCGCACCGAGGGTGTAGGCGATGCCGCCCGCGGCGATGAGCCACACGAGGGCCGGGCCGGCCGCAGCGGAGAAGTCGGGGAGGAACCAGACCGCCACCCAGCCGAGCACCACGTACAGGGGCACGTAGAGCCAGCGGGGCGCCGAGAGCCAGAACACCCGCATCAGGATGCCGGCCACGGCCCCGCCCCACACGACGGCGAGGAGGAGTTGCGCCGTCGGGCGATCGAGGAGCATCCACGCCAGGGGCGTGTAGGTTCCAGCGATCAGCAGGAAGATGTTCGCGTGGTCGAGGCGCCGCAGGGTCACGCCGACCCGGGGTGACCACGTGCCGCGGTGGTAGACGGCCGACGTCCCGAACAGGACGAGGCTCGAGGCCACGAAGACGGCGCTCGCCCAGCGGTCGGCGGCCGGGGTGAGGACGATGAGGACGATGCCGGCGGCGAGGGCGAGCGGCGCGGTACCGGCGTGGATCCACCCCCGCAGTTTCGGCTTGACGGTGGCGACGACGCGATCCCGAGCGTCCTCGAGACGTTCGATGGCGTGGTCGACGGCGTCGTGGGCGTTCTCCAGCGCGTCGTGCGCGCGCTGACGCCCGTCGCCGCGATGTGCGTGGTGCGTCATGGGAATCTCCAAACCTACGGTTGCGTAACCTACGCCATCGTAACTCACCGGGTCCCGGCGAGCCATGCCCGAGCGCCTGATCGGGGAGTGGCGTTCGCGATAGCGTTGCACAGGTTCTTCCATCGGTGGAGGGGGTCACGGTGCGTCCCACCAACCTGCTGTACACGCTCTACGAACGCAACCTCGCCCGCAACCTCGATCCGGTGCGGGTGCCGGGGCACGTCGCCGTGATGCTGGACGGCAACCGCCGCTGGGCGCGCTCGGTGGGCGCGCCGGTCGCGCAGGGGCACCGGGCGGGCGCGGACAACATCTCCGCGTTCCTCCAGTGGTCCGCCGAGGCGGGCGTGGCACGCGTGACGCTGTGGATGCTCTCCACCGACAACCTCGAACGCGACCCGGACGAGATCGCCGACCTCATGGGGATCATCCTCGCCGTGGTGGACCAGCTCGCCGACGACGGCCGGTGGCGCCTCCACATCGTCGGCGCCCTCGACCTCCTCCCGCGCGAGGTCTCGGACCGACTCTCCGCCGCCGAGGCCCGCAACGCCCTCATCGTCACCGAGGGCCTCGACGTCAACGTGGCGATCGGGTACGGCGGCCGCCATGAGATCACCGACGCGGTGCGTTCCCTCCTGCGTGAGATGTCCCGCAAGGGCATCACGATGGAGGAGGCGGCGAACGTGCTGTCCGTCGACGACATCGCCGACCACCTCTACACCGCCGGCCAGCCCGATCCCGATCTCATCATCCGCACCTCCGGGGAGCAGCGGATGAGCGGCTTCCTCCTCTGGCAGTCCGTGCACTCCGAGGTGTACTTCTGCGAGACCTACTGGCCGGACTTCCGGCGGGTGGACTTCCTGCGTGCGCTGCGCGACTACGGGCAGCGGGAACGCCGCCTCGGCCGGTAGGCGCCGGCCGGTGTGCGCCCGCGCGCGAGTTCCCGGCGGTCAGGTGGCGTGGGCCGCCAGCCAGTCGATCGCCTCGAGGTACCCCGGCCAGCCTCTCCCCACCACCGAGTGCGCCACCACGCCCACCAGCACGTTGACCTTCCGGAACTCCTCACGCGCGCCCACGTCCGAGATGTGCACCTCCACCACGGGCACGTCGCAGGCGGCGAGGGCGTCCCGGATGGCGTACGAGTAGTGGGTCCAGGCTCCGGGGTTGATGACGATCGCGTCGTAATCCCGCTGCTCGACCCTGTCGATGAGCGCGCCCTCGTGGTTGGTCTGGAACGCGGTGAGCGTGTGCCCGTGCGAGGCGGCGCCCTCCGCACACGCTGCCGCGATCTCCGCGAGCGTGGTGGTGCCGTACACCTCCGGCTGGCGGGTACCGAGCCGTCCCAGGTTGGGTCCGTTGAGGAGGAGGATCCGCATCACGGCTCCCGGATGTGGGCCAGGGCGGCGTCCACCTCTGCCTCGGTGACGTCGTCCACCTGCGTCACCCGACCGATCGCCTCGGGCAGGATCCAGCGGAGCCGGCCCGCCCGCACCTTCTTGTCCCCGGTCAGGGCGTGCTTCACGACGGCCGGGTCGAACGACCGGTGCGTGGCGAAGCCGAGGGAGGCGACGACGTCGTCGATCTCGGCGGCCAGGGCGGGCTCGGCGAGCCCGCGGGCCACGGCCATGTGTGCCACCGCCCGCGTCCCGAGCACAACGGCCTGGCCGTGGGGGAGGGCGTAGCGGGACTCGATCTCCAGCGCGTGGCCGATGGTGTGGCCGAGGTTGAGGGTGCGGCGTTCGCCGGCCTCGAACGGGTCACGGTCGACGACGCCGAGCTTCAGCACCGCGGACCGTTCCACCATGGCGTGGCGGGCGGCCAGGTCGGCCTCCGCGCCGTCGGCGAGGGCGGCGTTCCCGCGCTCGCGGATGAGTTCCCACAGCGAGGGGTCCCCGATGATGCCCGACTTCAGGCACTCGCCCATGCCGTCCAGCTTGCGGTCGCGGCTGAGCGTGGCGAGCACGGCGATGTCCCCGACCACGGCGACCGGCGGCCAGAACGCGCCGGCACTGTTCTTGGCGGCGGACAGGTCCACGGCCACCTTCCCGCCGATCGCGGCGTCCGACATCGCGAGCCACGTGGTGGGCACCTGGATGAGGGGGGCGCCGCGCATGTACAGCGCCGCGGCTGTGCCCACGAGGTCACCGGTGGTGCCGCCCCCGATCGCCACCCAGGCATCACCGCGCTCGGCGCGGCTCTCCGCGGCGAACTCGAGCATTGCCTCGGCGGCCGTGAGGCGCTTGTTGGACTCGCCGGCGTCGATGAGGAGGCGCCGGCCCGCGGGGAACGCCTCGACGAGGTGTGGTTGGGCGGCCATGACGTTCTCGTCCACCACCACCACCGGCACGCCGGTGGAGTGGGTGGCCACGAGGTCCGCCAGGGCAGCGGGATCGAGGTGGTCGCCGAGGAGGATCCGGGCCTCGCGCGGCCCCATGGGGTGGTCGCGGCGCACGGCGGCGTCGAGGAGCACCCGGGTGTGCGGCGTGCTGCGGTGCTCGGCGAGCCAGCTCGTGATCAGCTGGGCTGCCGCCTCCGGCTCCATCTCACCGGTCACGGTCAGGTCCGCGGTGCGGTAGAACGGCTCCCGTTCGGCGCGGCGCCGGGCGAGCGCCGCCGCGTCGCGCGTCAGCGGCCGGTGGACGTCGTGGCCGGCGAGGCGGCCCAGCAGGACGTCGTCCGGGGCGTCCAGCCACACCACCGGCCCGGCGTGCCAGAGCAGCCAGCGGGAGACCGGATCGATCACGGTGCCGCCGCCGGTGGCGATCACGGTGTCCGTGCGGGCGGCCGCGGCGCGGGCGATGACAGCCTCCGCCGCCCGGAACTCCGCCTCCCCGCGGGTCTCGATGAAGGCCGCGGGAGGGGTGCCGTGGCGGCGCTCGAACTCCTCGTCGAGGTCGAGGAACGCCCGGCCGGTGCCGGCGGCGACGAGCCGGCCGACCGACGACTTCCCCGAACCCGGCAGCCCGATCAGGATCACGTCAGACATCACTCGCCCCCAGGTCCTCCAGCAGCGCGGCCAGCATGGGCTCGGCCACGTCCGGACCCACCGTGATGCCGTCCTGCGCCAGCCACAGGGCGAGCGAACGCCACGCCTGGCCCACGAGCATGCCGGCGCCGCCGCGTGCCGGGGCCCCGATCTCGCGGGCGGCGCGCACCAGGGCGGAGGGGGAGGGCCGGTACACGAGGTCGAAGACGGCCAGGCCCTCGTGCAGGTACTCGGGCTCCACCGGGCTCTCGTCCGAGGCGGTGCCCACGGGGGTGGTGTTGACGAGCAGATCCGCCTGCTCGAGGTAGCGTCCGACGTCCCGCAGCGTCCCGTCGCGGCGCTGGGCGACCGTGACGGCCGCGTCCATGTGGAACAGGGCGATCTGGACCGCCGAGGAGGTCGCTCCCGCCCCGAGCACCACCGCGTGGCGCACGCCGTCCGGGCAGAGGATCCGCAGCTGCTCCTCGATGGCCGGGAGATCCGTGTTGTGCCCGAGGAGCCGCTCCCCGTCCCGGACGATCGTGTTCGCGGCGTCCAGGAGCCGGGCGTCCTCGCTCAGGGCGTCGCACCCGGCCGCCGCCAGCGCCTTCAGCGGGATGGTGACGTTCGCGCCCTCGCCGTCGCGCCGGAAGCGCTGCAGTGCCCGGGGGAAGTCCGCCGGGGAGACGTCGGTGACCACGTAGTCGTACCGGTCCGCCACGCCGAGGTGGGTGAGGGCCGCGTGGTGGATGAGCGGCGAGGCGGTGTACCCGATGCCGTGGCCGAACAGTTCGAAGGTCCTCATGTGAGCGCTCCGAGATCGTCGAGGAAGCCGGGATAGGAGACGTCGGCGCACGCCAGGTCGTCCACGTCGCAGTCCGTGGTGCCCACGCCGGCCAGGTTCGCGACCGTGAACGCCATGGCGATGCGGTGGTCCGCGGCCGTGGCGACGACGGCGCGGGTCGCCGAGGGGGTGGCGCGCACCGGGGCGCCGGTGATCCGCCAGCCGTCGGGGAGTTCCTCGGCGTCCACGCCGAGGGCCCGCAGCCCGGCCACGGTCAGCGCGATGCGGTCGGACTCCTTGACGCGCAGTTCGGC
>RZYE01000668.1 GCA_009930425.1 Actinomycetota bacterium
GGCCGCAACGTCAACGTCCTGGTCCTCGACACCGAGGTGTACTCCAACACCGGCGGCCAGGCGTCCAAGGCCACGCCGCGCGGCGCGTCCGCGAAGTTCGCCTCGTCCGGCAAGGGACATCCGAAGAAGGACCTCGGCATGATCGCCGCCGCCTACGGGGACGTGTACGTGGCACAACTGGCGATCGGTGCCAACCAGCAGCAGACGGTCCGCGCGATGCTCGAGGCCGCCGCGTGGCCCGGACCGTCGCTGCTGATCGCGTACTCTACGTGCATCGCGCACGGTATCGACATGGAGACCTCCATGACCCACCAGGCCGACGCCGTCGCCACCGGGTACTGGCCGCTCTACCGCTACCGCCCGGGCACCGACGAGCACGCCCACCCCATGAGCCTCGACAGCAAGGCGCCCACCCGGCCGGTGAAGGACTTCATGATGGAGGAGACCCGGTTCTCGATGCTGGCCCGGGCCAACCCCCAGCGAGCGGAGGCCCTCGCCCGCCTCGCGCAGCGGGATGTGGACGAGCGGTGGCGGTACTACAGCCAGTTGGCCGGCGTGGAACGCACGGCGGTTGACACCGAGGAGGAGAAGTGAGCGCTGACCTGACCACGCGGTACCTCGGGCTGGACCTGTCCGGGCCGGTCATGGCCTCGGCCGGTCCCCTCACCGGCAGCCTCGACGGGCTGCGGGCGCTGGCGGACGCCGGGGCGTCCGCCGTCGTGCTGCCGTCGCTGTTCGAGGAGGACGTGATCGAGGAGGAACTCCACCTCGCCGACCTCCTCGACGACGGCGAGGAGTTCCCCGAGTTCGCCAGCGCGCCGCTCTCGGACGTGGCCGAGGACTACGTGCTGGGACCGGAGCGGCACGTGCGGCTGGTGGAGCGGGCGAAGGCCACGCTCTCGATCCCCGTGATCGCGTCCGTGAACGCCGCCCACCCCGGCTCCTGGGAGCGGTACGCCACCCTGCTGGTGGAGGCGGGGGCGGACGCGATCGAGCTGAACATGTACTCGGTGGCCGCGAACGCGACGGAGTC
>RZYE01000669.1 GCA_009930425.1 Actinomycetota bacterium
GCCGAGCGGTTGCCGGCCTTCGCCGCCCTCGACCTCGGCCAGGTGGTGTACGTGTTCACCGCCCTCCTCGTCCAGATGAGCATCCTCGAGCAGGTGCGGGTGAGGGAAGAGGCGCTCGCGACCGTCCGCGCGGACGGCGGCCGCGTGGGGCACGACGCCGGTCACGCGCCGCCGTCGATCGCCTTCCCCTGGCGGGACGTCGTGTCCTCGAAGGTGCTCTGGGCGATCTTCGGAGGGCTCGCGATCTCGCTGGTGGCGCCCGGGTTCGCGGCGAGCCTCGCGGGGCCCTCGGGGTTCGCGGCGGCGATCTTCGACACCGTCGGCGGCCTGACCACCCCGCTGGTGTGCCTGGTGATCGGGGCGTCGCTCGCAGCCGGGATCCCGCGCGACCCGGCGATCGTGACAGTGGTGGCGCTGCGCACCGCGGTCGGCCTCACCCTCGGCCTGGTGTTCGCGCTGGTGGTCGTGCCCGCACTCGGCTTCGACGAGTGGTACGCGCGGGCTGCGATCGTGCTCTTCCTCCTGCCGGCGCCGTTCGTGATCCCCGTCTACCACAAGGGGAATCCGGCGTTCGTCTCCAGCGTGCTGACCCTGTCCACGCTCGTCTCGATCGTGCTCATCGCCGTGCTCGCGTTCGCGGGGCTGGCGTGACGTCGCTCAACCCGCTGCGCCACGTCGACGACTTCTTCCGCGCCCACCCCGTCCTCACCGATGCCCTGGCGACGGCGCTGCTCACCCTCTTCGCGATCGTCACCCTCGCGCCGGCCGTGTCCGGGACCGAGGCGGTCCTCAACGTCCTGCTGCTCGCCCCGCTCGCGCTCCGCCGCTGGCGCACGCTGTTCTCCGCGGGGTTGGTGGTCGGGGCGGCGCTCCTGCACCTGCTGGTGGGGCCGGAGATCTCCTTCGGCCTGATCGCCGTGCCAGTCACGGTCTACACGCTCGCCGCCCGTGCCCCGCGGTGGGCGTCGCTCGGGGGACTGGCCCTGGCGCTCGCCGGGGCGGTCGCCAACGGCGTGAAGAACGCCTTCATGGC
>RZYE01000147.1 GCA_009930425.1 Actinomycetota bacterium
GGAATGGCCTGCGCGTAGGACTGGCCGAGGAAGGCTTCCGCCTCCTCCTCGGTCGAGGCGAAGGCGACGATCAGGTCCGCGTCCAGCTTGTCCGTCTCCTCGTAGGACAGCGTGAGGTAGAAGGTGGACTCCCCCGCGGCCCCGAGTTCCTCGACCGCGGGAGCGCTCGTGAGTCCGAGGTCGAGGAGGAAGTCCACGCGAGAGTCGGCCGGCTTGTAGACGTAGAACGTGCCACCGACGTCCCAGACGGCGGCGACGCTCACGCCCGCGAATTCCGGGTGTGCCGCGGCCGCCTCGGCGACCTGGCCCTCCAGGTCGGCGACCAGGGCGTCCGCCGCCCCTTCCTTTCCGAGCGACTCCCCGACGATCGTGATCACCTCCCGCCACGGCGTGATCCACGGCGCCTCCGGGTAGACCACGGTGGGGGCGATCTCACTGAGGAGGGCGTACTGGTCCTCGGTGATCCCGGAGTACGGAGCGAGGATGAGATCTGGATCGAGCGCCGCGATGTCCTCGTACGCCGGTTCCTCCACGGTGGCCGGCAGGACGACCGGTTCGGCATCCAGTGGCTCAAGGGCCTCGTTCACCCACGGCAGGACGCCGTCGTCCTCCACCCCGTAGGTCTGGGCCTCGAAGCCAACCGGGACGACGCCGAGGGCGAGGGCCGCCTCCGTGGATCCCCAGCCGAGGGTGACGACGTCCTCCGGCTCCGCGGTGATCTCCGTACTCCCGAAGGCGTGCGCCACCGTCACCACCTCCCAGCCGGTTGCCCGGGCGGAGGACGTCTCCTCCGTGCCGTCCTCACCTCCACCCGCGCAGGCGGTGAGGGCGAGGGTGGCCGTGGCGGTGAGGGTGAGCAGTGGGAGCCGTGACATGTCTGTCACCTTTCGGGAGTGAATTCCGCAACGCCTCCGCAGCGTAATTGATCGCCCCACAGGTCACGCACCTGATCCCGCTCCGTGGAACCGCCCGACCGGCACGACCATCGGCGCGCCGCACACCGGATCCGCGACCACCGTGGCCCGCAGCCCGAACGCGTCCGCCACGATGTCCGCGGTGAGGACGGCGCCCGGATCGCCGGTCGCAAGCACGCGACCGTCCTTCATCACCACCAGCTGGTCGGCGTACCGTGCTGCGAGATTCAGGTCGTGCAGCACCATGACCACGGTGGTCCCCCGCTCCCGGTTGAGCTCCAGGAGCAGGTCGAGGACCTCGATCTGGTGGGTCACGTCGAGGAAGGTGGTCGGCTCGTCCAGCAGGAGGATGTCCGGGTCCTGGGCGAGCGCCATCGCGATCCACACCCGCTGCCGCTGCCCCCCGGACAGCTCCTCGACCCGACGGGTCGCGAGACCGAGCGTGTCCGTGGCCGCGAGTGCGGCCTCCACGACGGCATCGTCCGTCGACGTCCACTGGCGGAACCAGCCCTGATGTGGATAGCGGCCGCGCCCCACCAGGTCCGCCACGGTGATGCCGTCGGGTGCTGTCGGACCCTGCGGGAGCACCCCGATCACCCGGGCCACCTCCCGGGCGGGCCGGGACGTGACCGCCCTGCCATCCAGCAGGACCGTTCCCCCGGCCGGACGCATCAGCCGGGCCAGCCCCCGCAGCAGGGTGGACTTGCCGCTGCCGTTGGCGCCCACCACCGCCGTGACGGCCCGGGGCGGCACCGCGAGGTCGAGGTCGACGACGACGGGCGCGCCGTCGTAGGCGAGGCTGAGGTGCTCCGCACGCAGCTCGTGCGCGGCCTTCCGATTCATGCTCCACGTCCTCGGTTCGAGGTGGCCAGCAGCCACAGCAGGTACGGTGCGCCGATCAGGCCGGTGACGATGCCCACGGGAACCTCGAGCGCCCCGAGCAGGTGCTGTGCCACCAACTCCGCGGCGAGTACCACGACGGCGCCAACGAGGGCCGATGGCACGAGGGCAAGTCCCGCCTCCGGCAGCAGGCGCCGCGCGATCGGCGCGGAGACGAATGCGACGAAGGCGACCGGGCCCGCGAACGCGGTCGCCACCGCCGCCAGCACGACGGCGAGGCCGAGGACGGCGGTGCGGGTCACCTGCACCGACAGGCCGAGGCCTCCGGCGACGTCGTCGCCCAGCTCGAGGATCCGCAGCCGCGGCCCCGCCGCCGCGACGAGCGGGAGGAGGAGGGCGAGCCCCACCCCGAGCGTCGCGACCCGGTCCCACGGCGGCGTCCCGATCGACCCCACGAGCCACACGAGCGCGGAGCGCACCTCGGAGACCTCGGCTCGGGTGAGGAGGTAGCCGATCGCGGAGTTCACGACGAACGCGATGCCGACGCCGACCAGCACGAAGCGCTGGCCCGAGACGCCGTCCCGCCAGGCGAGGAGGTGAATGGCAAGGGCCACCCCAAGCGCGCCCAGGATCGCGAAGCCGGAGACTGCCGCCCCCGCCAGGCCGAGGACGAGGATGGCGAACGCGCCCGCGAGGCTCGCCCCGGCGTTGATCCCGAGGATGTCGGGGCTCGCGAGGGGGTTGCGCAGCACCGTCTGGAAGAGGGCGCCGGCGAGCGCGAAGGCGATCCCCACGCCCGTGGCGAGCGCCAGCCGCGGCAGCCGGAGCCGCACGATGGCGAAGGAGGCCTCGCCCCGGAGCGTCCCCAGGAACTCGCCCGCGAGCCCACCCCAGGTGAGCGTGAGCCACGCGAGTGCCAGGACGAGGGCGAGCAGGGCCAGCGTCACCGCGGCGGTACGAGGCCGGTGGGCGGTGCGGGCCGCGGCCACCACGACTCCGGCCGTCACAGTCCGGCCATCTTCCGGCGGCGCACCAGCGCGATCAGGACCGGGGCCCCGACGACGGCCACCACGAGACCCGCCTCGACCTCGCCCGGTCGCGCCACGAGTCGGCCGACCACGTCGGCGACCAGCAGCAGCGCCGGTCCGAGGAGGACCGCGTGGACCAGGATCCACCGATGGTTGGGACCGGTGAACGGCCGCACGAGGTGGGGCACCACGAGCCCCACGAACGCGATGGGTCCGCCGAGCGCGGTCGCGCTCCCGGCGAGGAGCACCACCGCGAGGGCGACCGCGCCCCGCGCCAGCGACAGGTTCACCCCGAGGCCGCGGGCGACGTCGTCGCCGAGGCCGAGCAGGTCCAGGGGGCGGGCGACGACGGCGGCGAGCGCGGTCCCGAGGAGGAGGAACGGGAGGAGGGCGGCGACGGCGTCGGCCCCTGATCCGGCCCCACGGCCGGCCAGCGAGCCGACCTGCCAGAAGCGGTAGGCGTTCGCGCCAGTCGGGTCGGACAGGAGCACGAGCATGACGGCGGAGTTCACCCCGGCCGTCAGCGCGGTTCCTGCGAGCGCGAGCTTCACGGGCGTGGCCCCCTCGCGGCCCAGGGCGCCGACGGCGTAGACGACCACGGCCGCCGCCGCGGCGCCGGCGAAGGCGAACCAGGCGAAGCCGGCGGGGTTCGTGACGCCGAGGAGGGTGATGGCCACGATGACGGCGAGGGACGCCCCGGCGTTGACCCCCAGGATGCCCGGGTCGGCGAGCGGATTCCGGGTGATGCCCTGCATGAGGGTGCCCGCCATCCCGAGGGACGCGCCGACGAGGATCCCGACCACGGTGCGGGGCAGTCGCTGCTCCATCACGACCGCGTGGTCGGTGTCCCCCGGCACCTGGTCGAGGAGGGCCTCGACGACGGTGCCGAGCGGGATGTCCCGGGCCCCGAGGGCCAGGCTCGCGGCCATGGCGAGGACGAGGAGGCCGGCGGAGCCGACGAGGAGCGCGCCCGGACGCTGCCACGTCGGGGGCGGGCTGGCCTCGGTCACTGCGTCTCGGCGCGGCCGGCGCGCCAGTACCCCATGAACGCCACCCTGCGACGGCACACGCCCACCTCGGCAACGAGGATGCGGCGCAGTTCCTTGATGACCGAGGCCTCGCCGGCGAACCAGGCGTAGAAGTCGGAGCCGCAGCGCTCCCCCCGTCCGCAGGAGTCGATCGGTTGGACCGTGAGGACGGGCGAGTCCCACAGGAGCTCGCGGTCCACGTCGACGTCGTCCACCACCTGCGGGACGACAGCCCTGACGCCGTCCACGGCCGCCGCGTTCGCGAGCACCCACTCCCGCACGGCCGGCACGAGGAGCGCGCCGTGGGCCACTCCCTCGCGCGGCAGCCAGGTGAGGGACGCGCCGGCGGGCAGCGGGACATCGAGGACGTCCCCCGCGGTGGGGACCTCCACGAACGCCCGGGCGCGCCGGTCCGGGGGGAGGGTCTCGAGGATCGCGCAGATCGCGGGGAGCGCGGTCTCGTCGCCGGCGAGGAGGAGCTCGGTGGCCGTGCCGGGTGCCCAGTCGATCCCGGTCGCCGAGTGGCGGGAACGGGCGTCCGGCCCCACGAGGACGGCGTGGTCGCCGGTCCGTGCCGCGCGGGCCCACCGGGAGCCGGGGCCGTCGCCGTGCACGACCATCAGGAGGTCGACCTCCCGCGCCCAGGGGCGGGCGTCGCGGACCGTGTACGTGCGCAGCGGGGCGCGGCGCTCGGGAGGCGTGGCACGCCAGCGCTCGTACCAGGTGCCGGACAGGGCGACGGCGTCGTCGTCGACCCCGAAGGGGCGGTACGCCGGCCGGTCGTCCTTCGTCTCACACACCGGTCCACGCATGGACTCAGTTAAGCAAAGCAATTACGAAACGTCCACGTTGCGTTAATCCGCGGACGTCAGCTCGCGGGTGACGGCGTCCGCCAGCAGGCGCCCCCGCAGCGTGAGGACCACCCGTCCGGCAGCGGCCGCCGCACGCTCCGCGAGGCCCTCCTCGACCAGCACGCGGAGTGCTTCCCGGTCCTCCACCTCGATCCCCTCCGCGAGTCGGACGCCGAGCATCACGCGCTCGAACTCCCGCTCGTCCTGCCCGAGCATCTCGCGGCCGGCGACGGGAAGGCGGCCCGCGGCCACGTGAGCGGCGTGGGCCCTGGGGTGCTTCACGTTCCAGAACCGCACCCCGTGGACGTGGGAGTGGGCCCCGGGCCCGATCCCCCACCAGTCCTCGCCGCGCCAGTAGGCCAGGTTGTGCCGGGACTCGTGGCCGGGACGGGCCCAGTTGGAGATCTCGTACCAGGGCAGGCCGGCTGCGGAGAAGGCGGCATCGGCGGCCTCGTACTTCTCCGCCTGGTCGTCCGGATCCGTGGGCGGGAGCTCACC
>RZYE01000670.1 GCA_009930425.1 Actinomycetota bacterium
CCTCGGCTTCCCGGGTCGCCGGCGTCGGGATGAACCACCCGACGGTCTGCCCGTGCCGGGTCACGGCGACCGGCGTGGCAGAAGCAATGTAGTCCGCCAAGCCGGCCCGGAACTCCCGGATCCCAACCGATGCCGTCACAACCCCTCCCAATGTGTATCTGTGTGTACACAATACCTTATCGCTGGTCGACCCTCAAGATCCGCTACTGGACAGATCCGGACGGGCAGGTGCGTCGCCATGAGCATGGAGGGCACGACGGTTGCGTGCTGCGTTGGGAACACCCGGCCCCACAAGCCAAGGTGGCGGGAACCCCTCACACCCGAGAATCCCTACCGTTGCCGAACATCGGCCGCACGCGTGTGACTACACACGCCTTCTGCAACTGCAACCGCAACTGCAACCGGTTGTTGCAGGCCGCCATCCAGCCAAGACAACCGAAGGGCCTGTCTCCTGCATTTCCGCAGGTCCCGGGCCCAATCTGATGGCGGAGGATGGGGGATTCGAACCCCCGAGGGCTTGCACCCAACACGCTTTCCAATTGCGTGTTCCACTGTTCAAGGGTGTCGGCCGACGTCCATCTGCGCAGGTCAGCGCCAGTCGGCCGACAATCACCGACGCCGATCGACGGCCACGAACAAGAAGGAACTGCAACCGAAACTGCAACCGGTCGGGGGCTGTGGTCGCACCAATCCGAGCCGCGGGCTTGATCGGGCGAAGCGTGTTCAGGCGGACTTTTCCTGGTCCAAGCGCTCCAGGATCCAGGAGCGCACCAAGGTGGACGCTGGCAGGTGCTTCGCGTCGGCGACGCGTTGTACCCGAGCCTGTTCCTCCGCGCTCAGCCGCACCGAGTACACCTTGGACCGCAACCTGTTCGGCCGCGTCGGAGCAACCCCAGGTGGGAACGGAGCTTCCTTGTTCTGCTCGGACTCTACCCGCAGACGGGCCGCCAGCCCTGGATCAATCGTCTTCGCCATCAGTGACTCCTTCGAGGTAGAACTTCAGGTCGGCCCCGGTGGCGGGCCATGCGTT
>RZYE01000671.1 GCA_009930425.1 Actinomycetota bacterium
CAGGTCGATCTCCGCGAACACCATGTCCACGATCCCGTCGAGGATCTGCTCCTTGCCGGGCACGTGGTGGTAGATCGTCATCGGCTTCACGCCGAGGGCGGCGGCGAGGCGGCGGATCGTGAGCGCCTCGGCCCCGATCTCGTCCGCCAGGCGCAGCGCCCCGGCGAGCACCCGCTCCCTCGTCAGTGGCTCGCGCCCGTGCGCCTCGTCCATTCCCGGCCTCCTCGTCGATGTGGTCTCCGCTGACCCCTTGACACATCGTACTAAGTACGAATACTGTCGGCAACCACGAGCCGTACTAAGTACGAAGGATCACGAGGAGACGACCATGCAGAACAGTACAGAGAACCGGACCACCACGACGCCGCTCACCACCGGCCGGATGCGCGCCGTGGTGCAGGAGACCTATGGGGGCCCGGAGAACCTTCGCGTGACCGAGATCGAGCGGCCCACCCCGGGTCCGGGCGAGGTGCTGGTCGAGGTGGTCGCCGCCGGCGTGGACCGCGGCGTGTGGCACCTCATGACCGGCCGTCCGTACGTGATGCGCATCATGGGCTTCGGGCTGCGCCGCCCGCGCACCCGCGTTCCGGGGCTCGACGTCGCAGGGCGCGTGGCCGCCGTCGGCGCGGGCGTGCAGCGGTTCGAGGTCGGCGACGAGGTGTTCGGGATCGCGTCCGGCGCGTTCGCCCAGTACGCGATCGCGAAGGAGGGCAAGCTCGCCGCGAAGCCCGCGGGCACCACATACACGGAGGCCGCCGCCGCCACCATCTCGGGCATCACCGCACTTCAGGCACTCACCGACACCGGCCACCTCGAGGCCGGGCAGCACGTGCTGGTGATCGGAGCGTCCGGCGGGGTGGGCAGCCACGCGGTCCAGCTCGCCAAGGCCCTCGGTGCCACGGTGACCGGCGTCGCGAGTGGCCGGAAGTCGGAACTCGTCCGCGACCTCGGCGCCGATCACGTGATCGACCACGAGACCACCGACTACCTCGACGGACGCACCCGCTACGACCTGATCGTCGACACCG
>RZYE01000672.1 GCA_009930425.1 Actinomycetota bacterium
GGAGGACGACCTGATGCGGATGTTCAACTCCGGTGCCGCGGCCCGGATCATGAACTCCTCCGCCTACCCGGACGACATGCCGCTCGAGTCGCGGCTCGTTTCCAGTTCGATCGCCTCCGCCCAGTCGCAGGTCGAGGCCCGGAACTTCGAGATCCGGAAGAACGTCCTGAAGTACGACGACGTGCTGTCCCGGCAGCGCGAGGTCGTCTATGCCACCCGGCGCCGCATCCTCGAGGGCGAGGACATCGAGGACATGGTCCAGCGGTTCATGGACTTCGAGGTGGGCCAGATGGTGACCGCCTTCACGCCAGGCGCCAACTCCTCGGAGTGGGACCTGCACGAGCTGTTCGTGGAGTTGCGCAACCTCTACCCGGTGACCATCACCCCGGAGGACATCATCGAGGAGGCCGGCGGCGTCAACCGCGTGAAGCCCGAGATGCTCGTCCGGGAGATCACCTCCGACATCCATCTCGCGTACGAGCAGCGCGAGGAGGAGGTCGGCGGGGAGGTGATGCGCCAGCTGGAGCGGCGCGTCGTGCTCGCTGTCATGGACCGCAAGTGGCGTGAGCACCTCTACGAGATGGACTACCTCAAGGAAGGCATCGGCCTGCGCGCCATGGCCCAGCGGGACCCCGTCGTGGAGTACCGCAACGAGGGTTACGGGATGTTCACCGCGATGGACGAGGCCATCAAGGAGGAGTCCGTCCGCTACCTGTTCAACCTGCAGCTGAAGACGCCGGAGGAGCAGGCCGCGGCCGACGGTCCCGTCGTGACCGTTGCCGCCGCCGCGGGTGCCAACACCGCCATCGCCGGGAGGCTCGCCGGCCTGTCCGACGCCGCCGCACCTGCGACACCGGCGCCCGCCACGCCGTCGGCCCCCGGGACGACGCCGGTCACGCCGGCGGCCGGGAAGGCGCCGGCCACCGGGAAGAAGGCGCCGGCACTGGCGTTCGAGCCGCCGCCGCGCCCCACGAACCTCACGTACTCGGCGTCGGCGAAGGACGGCTCGGGGGATCGGGCCGTCACG
>RZYE01000148.1 GCA_009930425.1 Actinomycetota bacterium
ACGTGATTTGGTTCTCAACAAACCCCATCGTCGCAGGTCAAGGGGCACTTTCCCCGTTCACCACACCGCCCTCAACCCCGCCGCCATGAAATCTCCGGGCTAAATGCAGACGCGGGCCTGGAGTCTGCTGGAAGGTCGCTGCGCAACGCCCGACTCTCGGCATGAGCGGGCGAGTCTCACGCATCGGAACGACAGCGGACACGTGGGTGACGCAATCCGTCGTCGACACCGTTGTGTCTGATGCCGACGAACCCGCGCTGTTGGCCGGCGCGATCCCGAAGCGCCCCACCAAGACGCGGTAGCGCAGCTCGTCACGGAGCTCGCGCACGGCCCCTGCGCAGCAGCGGGACAGCCCCATCGACGCGGGTTACCCAGCAGTTCGTTCGCACACCCATGAGAGCGATGTCCCGTCGCGCCCGAGAGTGCGCACCCTCTGACCTCCCTAGGAAGGACGACAGCCCCGTTCTGACTTGGAGGCACCCCGTGACTACTCCGCCCTTAGCGCCCATCCTCGCCGACCGTGCCCTGGCCTACGCGAACGCCGGCATCCCCGTCTTCCCCTGCGTCCCCGGCGGCAAGACCCCACTCACCGCCAACGGCTTCCACGGCGCCACCACCGACCCCGACATCGTCACCGGGTGGTGGCGGTGGCGCCCCGAGGCCAACATCGCCACCCCCACCGGGACGGGCACGTTTGACGTCCTCGACGTCGACCTGCGGCCCAACGGGAGCGGGTACCCCGCCTACCACAAGGCCAAGGCCGCCGGTCTCCTCGACGGGTGGATCCGCACCGTGCGCACCCCCTCCGGCGGACTGCACCTGCACTATCCAGGTTCGGACCAGCGCAACGGCAGTCTCCCCGGCCTGCACCTCGATTTCCGTGGCACCGGAGGGTACGTTCTGCTTCCTCCGTCCCTGGGCCAGTGCAAGGCCTACTCCCGCCGCTACGAGCTCCTCGAGGTCCGCCCCGGGCCTTGGCGGCCCCTCGACTGGGCCGCCGTGGGCACGCTCCTGCAGCCGCCCACGCCCCACCGGGAGCCCACGGTGGCTGTGCGGCGGGACGGCGTCGACCCCATCCCGTGGCTCGCCGCGCACGTCGCGAAGCAGCCCGAGGGCAACCGCGACAACGCGCTCTTCTGGGCCGCGTGCCGCGCGGCGGAGAACAACGCCCGCGACTTCGACCCGCTCATCGCGGCCGCAGTGGCCGCGGGCCTGCCGGAGCGGCAGGCCGCCCGCACAGTCCAGTCCGCCCGCGACACCATCGCCCGCACCACCTACCAACCAAGCCACCCCGCCCAGCCGGCCGCCCCCGCCGTACTGGCCCGTTGACCAGGAGAGAATCCATGACCGCCCCGGCACCCGCGACCCCACCCCAGCGACTACTCCTCTCGGTTGCCGAGGTCGCCGCCGAACTCGGCTGCGGCCGCGACACCGTCTACGCTCTCCTCAGCTCCGGCGCCCTGCCGTCCGTGAAGCTCGGCGGACGCCTGCGCCGCATCCGCCGCACCGACCTCACCAGCTACGTCAACTCGCTCGCTGAGAGCAGTCCGACCCGCTGACGGACGGCGCCACCCCGCGTGTCCACGGAGAGCCCTGAGCGGTCTTACCGGGCACCCGGCGTCATCCGGAACCTCGCGTCGACGTCGTACTCGGGTCACGCGCTGATGACGGCGAGAACGGCGTCACGTAACCGGATGTCATCACCGCTCAGGCCGGCAAGGACCTCGACGAGCCCCACCTCGGTCTGAACGATCAGGCCGACATCCTGGCCGGCACCTTGCCGGGTGACGAACACCCTGGAGTAGTCGGGATAGACCAGCGGCTCCGGAGCTCTCACATTCTCGACAACGGCCGTCGGTCCGAACTCGAGGAGCACCGTCGGCTGGGAGTCCGCGCGTCCAAGCGTGACAGACCACTCCCACTGTCCGCGCAACTGCGCCTGCACGTCAGTGACCTGGCCGGTCAGCAACGCACCATTGACCTGGCCCAGCAGAGTGTGTTCCGCGTAGCGCTTCAGGGACCTCTTCACCTGCGTGAGCGTCTCGCGGCCTTCCTCGAACTGGCGCTTGGCGTGCTGCGCCACCAGTTCGGCGAACTCCTGTGCGGCGACCGCCTGCGGCAGCTGTCCGTAGCGCGCCGACTCCCCTGTCTCGCACATGGTCGTGAGAAACGCGATCTGATCCTCGATGTTCACGGCCCCGGAACCCTCCACGAAGTGCTCGATCAGTTGATTGATGAAGAAGTGCTGCTGGGGGTGGGCGCGCCGCCAGTCCGCAGCCCCAGCGATATACGCCTGGAAGTCCTCCAGCAGTTCCGCGTACGTGACCACTACGGCCTGTTCCCAGCCGCCGGTCTGTCGATGCGGCTCCCGCCGGGCACACAGCAGCGCCACGACGCTCTGCCTGCCTCCGGCGGCGCCGAAAGCGAGGTAGCGGTGGTAGTCGTGGCCATGACCATCCGACGACTCGAAGTTCTCCACCACGATGCTCGCCTGCGAGCCCGTGAGCACGATGTCGGCGATGTCCCTACCGAGACCCTCGTACCCCGACGTGTCGACCTCCTGGACCACCCGATAGCCGGAAGCCGGCAACCGCGCTCCAGCAGGAAGACCACGATTGATCCTCTCGACGAAGATCCTCAGGAAGGCGTCTCCCAACCCATGTGTGCCATCCACGCGCAACAGCCATGCGAACACGTTCGACAGCTGCTTCTCATGGGTGCCGTGGTGCATCACGCGGAACACATTGAACCGCTCCGCCAAGCTCCGCGACAGCGACGGCACCAACGCTGTCACCATCTGGTCAAACGAGACTGAAGCAGTCGGCATGCCTCGACCTTACGTCCACCCACCACGGTCGTAACGGTGCGCACCAGTGGTTCTCACTGAAGTGTCAAACCCCGGCACGAAGAGGGAGTCCACCAATGACAATCACCGCAAGCACGCGCCGCTTCTACCGGGTCAAGGAGGTCTCGAAGATGACCGGCCTTCCCCTCAGCAGTGTCTACTGGCAGATCACCAAGGGCCAGATCCCGTCACGCAAGGTCGGCGGCACGGTCCTCGTCCCCGCGGCGTGGCTGGACAGCGCCGCCGCGAACGAGGCTGCCGCCGAAGCGTCCTGACGTGGCCATCACGAAGCGCATGCTGCCCTCAGGAGCACCATCCTGGAGAGTGAAGGTCTTCTTCAACCAGCGGGTCGTCGCCCAGAAGTCCTTCACAAGACTCGCAGAAGCGCGTCGCTGGGAGGCCGACCAGGAGTCGAAGCTCCGGGCGGGCGAGTGGATCGATCCCAACCGCGGGAAAGTCAGCTTCGCCGAGGTCGCCGAACAGTGGCAGGCCTCCCGCGAGCACCTTGCCGTCCGCTCCCAGGAGACCACCCGGTTTCTGCTGGACAGGTACGTGCTCCCCAAGCTGGGACGCCTGCCGGTCGCCGCGGTCTCGCCGATCGACGTCCAGAACGTCCTCACCGCGATGACGAGCAGGGGACTCGCGATCGCCACCCAGCGGCGGACGCTGTCCGTCATCCGTCTCGTGCTCCAGCGGGCCGTGGATGACAAGCGTCTGGCCGTGAACGTCGCCCAGCAGGTGATGCAGCCCCGAGGGCCCGTCCGTCACGAACCCCGCTGGTTGACCGCGCAGCAGCTCCAGGACCTCGTGCACGCGGTGCCAGCGCACTGCCGGCCCGTGGTGCTGTTCCTCGGGCTGACCGGCGCCCGGTTCTCGGAGATGGCGGCTCTGACCGTCGGTGACGTCATCCAGACCCGCCACGGACTCGGCGTCCGCATCCATCGCGCCGCACCACAGTCGAAGACCTCCAGCCGGGCGGTCATGGGATCCACCAAGACCCACGTCGCCCGGACCGTCCCGGTACCCGCGCCGCTTCTCGGGTACGTCGAGGAGCGGACCCGCCACGGCAAGAAGACGGACTACCTGTTCCCCTCCCCCACCGGGACCATCTGGACCAACACCAACTTCCGGCTCCGGGCGAAGTGGTCCCAGTCCCTGACGAAGGCCGGCCTCACCGGAACCCGGATCCACGACCTCCGCCACACCGCCGCCTCCCTCCTCATCGCGTCCGGGGCCGATCTGAAGTCGGTCCAGGGCCTGCTCGGACACGCCAGCGGCACCATGACGATGGACCTCTACGGCCACCTCTTCGAGGACGCCCCGTGGCGCGCGATGGAGCACCTCCCGCACCTCGAACTGGGCACCGAATCGCGCCAAGAAAACGTCAACCCGTCCGCCACTGACCATTCACTGACCATTTCGGCCTCTGACAGGCCTTCTGAACCGCCTGACCAGACGGACTCACCGGAAAACCACCCCATCTGACCTGCGATGATGCTCTGGTGCCCCCGGCGCGATTCGAACGCGCGACACCCGCTTTAGGAGAGCGGTGCTCTATCCCCTGAGCTACGGGGGCCAGGAGTGCGTGCCCAGTCTACAAGAGCATCGAACTGGTGGATTCGGGAGCCAACCCTCGAGCCACCCCGCTCCCGCCGGAGGGTGTGAGCAGTTGGTTGCGCATGTGCAACCAACTGCTCACAACCCCGGGGACGCGCCCGGGCCGGCTGTGGTTGCCGACGACGACAGTGGCCACGAGTCCGGCGGCGCTCAGCGAGCGCCCGGAACGGCGTCGCGCACGGCCGCGCACGCCGTGCAGCAGGAAAGGCACCGCTCCCTTACCATGGGCTCGTGCCAGACATGAGGGTCCTTGCGCCCAACTACACCCCGCTCGACATCACCCTTCGCCACGGGGAGGGCGCGTGGGTCACGGACATCCACGGCGACCGCTACCTCGACTGCCTCGCCGGGTACTCCGCCGTGAACTTCGGGCACGCCAACCCACGCCTGGTGGCGGCCGCGCGGGAGCAGATCGGGGAGCTGACGCTCGTCTCACGCGCCTTCAATCACGAGTTGCTGGTCCCGTACGCCGAGGCGCTCACCACCCTCACCGGCACCGAGACCATGCTGCCCATGAACACGGGCGCGGAGGCTGTCGAGACGGCGGTCAAGGCGGCCCGCAAGTGGGGCTACCTCGTCAAGCACATCCCGGACGAGCGCGCGAACATCATCGTGGCCGCGAACTCCTTCCACGGGCGCACCACCACGATCGTCTCCTTCTCCACGGACGAG
>RZYE01000673.1 GCA_009930425.1 Actinomycetota bacterium
CGCGGACCGGGTGCTCCTCGACGACGAGCTGGTTCCGGAGCAGGCGTTCCTCGAGGTTCTTGCGCGCAGCTACGACGCCGGGATCGAGACCGTGGACCTGGGCACGGACTCCGTGAAGCCGGTGCTGGACGAGTGGGTGAACCGGGAGACGGGCGGCCTCGTCCCGGAGTCGGCGATCGTGCCGAAGCCAAGCCTGCGCATCGTCCTGCAGGACGCCATGGTGCTCGCGGCCCGCTGGCTCGTCCCCTTCGATCCGAACAACACGTTCGAGGAGCCGTTCGAGACCCCGGATGGCATGGTGGACGTCGAGATGATGCACGGCACCGCCGACGGCGCGTGGCCGGTCACCGAGGCCGACGGCTGGAGTGCGGTGCGGTTGCCGTACGTGGACGGGTTCGTGGCCGATCTCGTCCTGCCGCCCGACGGCGTAGACCCCGCTGACGCCGACGCCGCCACGCTCGCGGCGTTGTGGGACGGAGCAGCGCCCGCCGGCTCGGTGGCAGTCGCCGTGCCGGTACTGGACCTCGACGCCCGCCCACTCGACCTGACGCCGTCGCTCACCGACGTCGGGCTGGGGGAGCTGTTCGACGCCCCGGACCTGTCCGGCATCACGGCAGCGGGTTCGCTATTCGTGGACCAGGCGGTGCAGCAGGCCCGCCTCATGATGGACGAGGATGGCACCGTGGCGGCCGCGGTGACAGAGATCGCGGTCGCGGAGAGCGCGGCACCGCTGCCCGCGGTCGAGGTGCGCTTCGACCGGCCCTTCCTCGTGCGCGTGGCCCATGAGGAAACCGGGCTGACCCTCTTCCTCGCCGCGGTCCGCGATCCGAGCGTGGGCTGAGCCCAGCGGACTGAACCCACCGGCCCACGGGTCAGCGCGCGGCCACCCCCGCCGCCATCTGGATGTACTGCGTCGCTGGCCTCGGATCGATGCCCGCCTGACGCAGAGGTGTGTCGTCACAGGTTTCGCGGTGAGTGTCGAAGAACAGTGCCATGCCCATGATCGAGGCCAGATCGGGCTTGATC
>RZYE01000674.1 GCA_009930425.1 Actinomycetota bacterium
TTCCTTCGGTTCTTGAGTCCACATCCTGCGGATTCAGGTCACACTGCCAGACCATTGTCCCCGCAAACTCCTCGATCCCGACGTGCTTGCGACAGCTCCACCATTGTCGCACGACTGCGGCCCTCCGCGGCGACCATGGGGCGCCGAACTGCCTGTGAGTCGGATCTCGGTCAGTACGTGGTCAGCCCGTGGGCCCGGAACTGCGCGCGGACACGCTCCACCAGGTCCGCCGGCGGCGTCGGCGTGTCCGCGAGCCGGTAGTCCCTCCCCAGCCGCTCCCACTTGTCCCGCCCCATCTGGTGGAACGGCAGGACCTCGACCCGGCTCACCGTGGCGAGCGAGGCGGCGTAGGAGGCCACGGCGTCGACGTTGGCCTCGCCGTCCGTCAGCCCGGGGACGACGACGAACCGCACCCACGTCTCGATCCCGCGGCGGGCGAGCCGGCGGCCGAACTCGAGGGTCGGGGCCAGCTCACGTCCCGTCGTCGCCCGGTAGGTGTCCTCCAGGCCGGACTTGACGTCGAGGAGCACGAGGTCGAGGGAGTCGAGCAGGCGGCCGTCGGCGTGGGCACCGAGGTACCCGGAGGTGTCGAGCGCGGTGTGGACGCCCATCTCCTTCGCCCCCTCGAGGAGGCGGATGACGAAAGCACCCTGCATGAGCGGCTCGCCTCCGGAGACCGTGAGACCGCCGCGGGTGGCGCGGAGCACGGGCCGGTAGCGCCGCACCCTCGCCAGGAGCTCGTCCACGTGGACCGGCCTCCCGTCGCGCATGCGCAGCGTGTCCGGGTTGTGGCAGTACAGGCAGCGCAACGGGCACCCGGCGAGGAACGTGGTCAGTCGCGTGCCCGGCCCGTCGACGGCGGTCACCAGTTCCCACGAGTGCAGCGAGCCGACCTCGCCGGACCGGACCGCAGCGAGTTCCTCGGCGCGGGGGAGGTCGGCGGTGCGGACCGAGGCGAGAGCGGTCACGTCACATGCCCCCGTGGAAGGTGCGGGAGATGACGTCCTCCTGCTGCGCGCGCGTG
>RZYE01000675.1 GCA_009930425.1 Actinomycetota bacterium
GGTCTTCAAGCGCAACCTCAGCCAGTGGATGATGCGGATCACCGCCTACGCCGACCGCCTGATCGCGGACCTCGACACCATCGACTGGCCCGAGAAGGTGCGGCTCATGCAGCGCAACTGGATCGGCCGCTCCGAGGGCGCCTCCGTGGACTTCACCGTGCCGGGTCTGGAGGCGCCCCTCACGGTCTTCACCACCCGGCCGGACACGTTGTTCGGGGCCACGTTCATGGTGGTCTCCCCGGAGCACCCGCTCGTCACCGGCGCGACGTCGCTGGTGCCCGCGGCGTGGCCCGAGGGCACGCTGGCCGCGTGGACCGGGGGCGCCGGCTCCCCGCGCGACGCCGTCGCCGCCTACCAGGCGAAGGCGTCCGCCGAGACCGACGAGGAACGCACCGACGAGACGCGGCCGAAGACCGGCGTCTTCACCGGGCTGTTCGCCACGAATCCCGTCAACGGCGAGCCCGTGCCCGTGTTCACCGCCGACTACGTCCTGATGGGCTACGGCACCGGTGCGATCATGGCGGTCCCGTCCGGTGACCAGCGCGACCACGACTTCGCCTCGAAGTACGGGTTGCCGATCGTCGCGACCATCCTCCCGGAGGAGGGGCACGACGTGCAGGAGTCCGCGTGGACGGGCGACGGCGTCGTCGTGAACTCGGCCAACGACGAGATCTCCCTCGACGGCCTCGGCAAGGACGAGGCCAAGGCCCGGATCACGGCGTGGCTGGAGGGCAAGGGCCTCGGCCACGGCGCGATCACCTACCGCCTGCGCGACTGGCTGTTCTCCCGGCAGCGCTACTGGGGCGAGCCGTTCCCGGTGGTCTACGACGACGACGGCGTCGCCCACGTCCTGCCGGACGCCATGCTGCCCGTCGACCTGCCCGAGGTGCCCGACTTCTCGCCCCGCACCTACGCGGCCGACGACGCCGCCTCCAACCCCGAGCCCCCGCTCGGCCGCGTCGACGACTGGGTGCACGTCGAGCTCGACCTCGGCGACGGGGTGCGCCACTACCGCCGGGACACG
>RZYE01000676.1 GCA_009930425.1 Actinomycetota bacterium
GGTGTTGGCCTCCCGCATGAAGTCCACGTTCTCCGTGACCCCGGCGGCGAAGGCCCACGGGCCGTCCCGGTCCGAGGTCTCGTAGCAGAGGCAGGCGCGCAGCCCCAGCCGCTCGGCGGCCTCGGCCATCAGGCCCAGCGAGCCGGGGATGGCGTTCGGACTGGAGTGGTGGTCGAACACGGTGGTGACGCCATTGCGCACCGACTCCAGGAACGTGGTGGTCGCATTCAGCGTGACGTCCTCCGGCTCGAGCTTGCGGTCGAGCGCCCACCACAGGTTGGCGAGGATCTCGGGGAAGTCCCGGGTGGGGGAGTGCACGGCCATGCCGCGGGCATAGGCGCTGTAGGCGTGGGTGTGGGCGTTGACGAGCCCGGGCAGGATCACCCGGCCGGTGGCGGTGACGGCCTGGTCCGGGTCCGCCGCGCGCAGGTCCGCCTCGTCGCCCACCGCGACGACGACGCCGTCCCGCACCACGAGCGCGTCCACCACCGGCTGGGTGGGGTCTCCCGTGATGACGGTTCCGGTGATGATCATGGCGCCGCTCCTTCCAGTTGGTCCAGGTTCATCAGGTACCAGGCATGCTCCGCCTCGAGGGCGGCAAGGATGCGGGCGAGGTCGCCCGGCAGGTCGCGTGCCCCGCGGCGGTGGGTGACCACCTCGCCGCCGCGGAGGCGGACCAGGTACGCCCCGCCGTCGTCGATCGGGAGGAAGCCCACGTTCGTGGAGGCCTCGAAGTCCTCCCGCGTCCAGAAGACCGTGACCTTGTCCCGGTAGGGCAGGCCGTCGTGCGGGCAGAAGGTGCCACAGTTGCCGCACTCGTTGCACAGCCCGTCGAGGTGGACGATCTGGCGGGGATCGGCGAAGCCCGGTACGGGGATCGCGACGTTCGCCCGGTTGGGGCACACCTCGGTGCAGATCTCGCAGGCCTGGTCGCAGCGCAGGCAGCGCTCTCCCTCGGCGGGCGGGGCGATCCGGTCCTGCAGTACCCCGCGGCGCCCGGCGATCACCTGCTCGGGGGTGAACA
>RZYE01000677.1 GCA_009930425.1 Actinomycetota bacterium
CGCTCGGGCGGGTCGATCCACGCCTCGGCGACGAGCACGCGGTCTCCGTACTCGGCGAGCACGCGATGCCAGTCGCGGTAGACCTCGTGGACGCCCTCCTGGTCGAACATGGGGGCGGGTTCACTCGTGCCCTCGGCCATGTGGTAGCGGCCGTACCAGTCCGGCAGCCCGACCCGCTTGACGAGTCCGTGCGCCACGTCCACGCGGAAGCCGTCCACGCCGCGATCCAGCCAGAACCGCAGGATGGAGCGGAACTCGGCCCAGACCTCGGGATTCTCCCAGTTGAGGTCGGGCTGGCTCGGGTCGAAGATGTGCAGGTACCAGCTCCGGTCGCCCTCCCACGGCGATCCGGGGGCGTCGGCACGGTCGCAGACCCGCTGCCAGGCGGGTCCTCCGAAGATGGACGGCCAGTTGTTCGGGGGTTCCTCGCCCTCGCGGAACACGTACCGGTCCCGCTCGGGCGACCCGGGGCCGGCCGCCAGGGCCGCGCGGAACCAGGCGTGCTGGTCGGAGGTGTGGTTGGGCACCAGGTCGATGATCACCCGGAGACCCAGGCCGTGGGCGCGGGCGATGAGGGCATCGGCGTCGGCGAGGGTGCCGAAGAGGGGGTCGACGTCGCGGTAGTCGGCGACGTCGTACCCGCCGTCGTTCTGGGGCGAGACGTAGAACGGGGAGAGCCAGACGGCGTCCACGCCGAGTTCCGCGAGGTGGGGCAGCCGTGCCGTGATACCGGCGAGGTCACCGATCGGCCCACCCGAGGAGGCGAAGGAACGCGGGTAGACCTGGTGGATGACGGCGGTGCGCCACCACTCGGACCCGGGGCTCGGTGCGTGCAGGATCACGAGTGGTCCCGGTCCTCGCCTGCCGGAGCGGCTGGAGCGGCGCCGGTCGAGCCGCGGACGATCAGCTCGGGCAGGAACAGGATCTCCGTCTGGGGAGCGGGCCCTCCCTCCATCATGGAGACGAGCGTGGTGACCGCGGATCGGCACATCGGCTCGACCGGTTGCCGCAGCGTGGTCAG
>RZYE01000149.1 GCA_009930425.1 Actinomycetota bacterium
CCACCGGCGATGGCGCCGATCGAGTCGACGATCAGGATCTGCTTGCTCTTGGGGGGCGTGCCCTCCTCGTCGAGCAGCCCGGCCTCGCTGCCGACGGCGACCATGGTCCCCATCGTGTCGAAGAAGTCCGCGAGGAGGAGCGTGAACACCAGCAGGACCACCGCGAGGATCCCGATCTTCTCGATCGAGCCGAAGAGGGAGAACTGGCCGAGCAGGGAGAAGTCGGGCGCTGCGACGATGCCGCCCTCGGGGAAGGCCGGCGAGTTGAGCTCCCAGCCGGTGGGGTTGGAGCCGTCCAGTTCCTGCGGCCCGACCTTGGCGACGGCCTCGATGATGACCGCCAGCACGGTGGCGGAGAGGATCGAGATCAACAGGGCGCCCTTGACCCGGCGGGTCATGAGCACGATCGAGAGCACGAGGCCGAACACGAAGACGAGCATCGGCCAGCCGGCCACGGAACCGGCCACGCCGAGCTCCACGGGGGTCGCCATGCTCGCCGGGATCCGGACGAACCCGGCGTCCACGAGCCCGATGAACGCGATGAACAGGCCGATGCCCACACTGATGGCGGTCTTGAGCTCCATCGGGACGGCCCTGAACACCGCGGTCCGGAACCCGGTGAGGACCAGGACGAGGATGATGAGGCCCTCGAGGACCACGAGACCCATCGCGTCCGGCCAGGTCATGCCCGGCAGGAACGCGATCGAGTAGGCCACCACCGCGTTCAGGCCGAGGCCCGCGGCGAGCGCGATCGGGAAGTTGGCGATGACGCCCATCAGGATGGACATCACGCCCGCCACCAGGGCGGTGGCGGCCGCCACGGCGGCGAGGTTGGGGGCGTCACCGCCGCCGAGGAACGAGCCCTCGCCGACGCTGGCACCCACGGTTCCGATGATGAGGGGGTTCAGCACGATGATGTAGCTCATCGTGAAGAAGGTGACGAGGCCACCGCGGATCTCGGTGCCCACCGTCGATCCACGCTCGTGGATCCTGAACATTGATTCCAACCACTGAGGGTGGGTTGGGGTGCGCGGAGCGCTGACACGTGTACTCACGTGAAGGAATTGTGCCGTGTGCGCCCCTTCACAGGATGCGCAGGTCCAAGGCGTGGGCCGATGCCACAATGGGGCCATGGAGAGACCGGAGCGCCCCGCGCCGATCGAGATCCCGCCCGCCCGCTTCCGGCTCCTTCCGTTCGTGGCCGGGGGGACGGCGGTGTGGCTGCTCGCCCTCCTCGTCATCCTGCTGGGAGACCTCGGCACCACGGCACGCGACGTCGCGCTGGCGGGAATCGCCCTCGGCCTCCCGCTCTCCTGGTGGGCCCAGCGGATGGACAGTCGGCTGACGCGCCGTCCCTGACCCGGTCGCCGACCGGACGTCAGGCCCGACCGGACGTCACGCCCGGCAAGAGGTCACGCAAGGCCGGCACGACGGCGCGTGGTGCGGTTCGCGTGCTCGGAGTACCGCGGCACCCACCGCACCTGCGCCAGGACCGAGGCCCCCGACGTTGCCGCCAGGAGCCAGACGCCGCCCGCCACGGATCCCAGTGCCGCGGCGGCCGTGAGGGCGAGCGGGCCGGCGGCGAGCCCGACGTCGGACATCACCCGCCACACCCCGAGGAACTGCACCCGGGTGCCCGGTGGGGCCACGTCCGCACCGAGGGTCATGAGGATGCCCGAGGAGAGCCCATTGCCGAACCCGAGGACCGCCGCGACGGCCGCGAGGCCGCCGACTGTCGAGGTGAGGGGCAGGGCGGCGAGCGCCACTCCCATCACGAGCATGGACGGCACTCCGACCCACAGCCGCCCGAAGTGATCCATCACCTTCCCGGCCGGGTAGAAGAGCAGCATGTCCACCGCCCCCGCGAGTCCGAACACCAGCGAGGTGCTGGCCGGGTCGATGCCGAGGTGCTCCGCCCAGAGCGGCAGCACCGTCAGGCGCGCCCCCCGCACCGCCCCGATGAGGAGCACGGCGATGCCGAGCGTGCCGAAGACCCGGGCGTTGTCCCGGAGGACCCGGACCATGGGGACGGGCGTGGCGGCCGGGCGGGCGGCGGCGTCGTCGGCCCCCACGGCGACGACGACGGCGGCGGACAGCGCCGCGGCGACCGCGGCCATCCAGTACGCCCACGCGAGGGAGCCGAGGAGGATCACGGCCGCCCCGAGGAACGGCCCGATGAACTGGCCGATCCGGTGCACCCCGCCGAGGGTGGAGAGGACGCGCGCTCGTTTCAGCGGTGCTGTCACCTCGGTGAGGTAGGACTGCCTGGCGAGGAAGTACACCGAGGAGGCGACCCCGACGAGGGCCACCGCCACGGCGAGCACGGCCACGTTCGGGGCGAGGGCGGCCAGGGCGAAGCCCACGGTGGCGACGAGGCCGGCGATCACCATGGCGGGCCGGTCCCCGAGCCTGGCGGCCAGGGCGCCGGCGGGCAGGTCGGCGAGGATCTGCCCGGCGGGCATCAGGGCGACGAGCAGGCCAGCGGTCGCGAGGGAGGCCCCCAGTGAGGTCGCGGTGGCCGCGATGATGGGGAGCATCGCGCCCACGCCGAGTTCGAACAGCACGGTCGGCAGGAACGTCCCGACGACCACGGTCCGCAGCGGGAACATCGGCCTGGAGTCGGGTCCCGTCATCGAGCGGTGGAGTCCGCCGCCTGGTGCGTCTCGACGACCTCGAGGTCGTACTCGTCGATCACGGGCTGGCTCTGCACCCACTCGCCGCCCGCCCTCGGCCCGTCCGTCTCGGAGTGCGCGCCACACCCGTGGTCCACGGAGACGATCCGGCCGTCTGAGGGCGACCACTCGTTGGCGCACACGCCGAACACCACTCGGCCGGCCCCGGCGATCTTCATGAAGAAGCCGCAGGTCGAGCACTGTGCCTTCGACTGGCGGGCGCTCGGCGCTCCCGGCCCGTGGTCGCCGTCGTACCAGCGGGCGAACGCCTGGGCGCGGCCCTCGGCGGAGAGCACGCGGGGGCGGCCCAGCCCCAACTCCCAGATCGCCAGACGGTCCGCCTCCTGGTCGTCGGTCTGTTCATAGCCCTGATCGAGGCGGGCGTCGTCCACCTGGTAGGGCAGGACGTCCTGCACACCGAGGTCCCCCGGGCGCAGTCGCTCGGACCAGGGGACCCACGGCGGCGCCACGAGGGCGCCCTCCCCCGGGATCATCTCGACCTCGCAGATCGTGGCCTTGCGGGAACGTGGTACCCGGGCGATCGTGACCGCCCACTGCCACCCGCGGTACCCCGGTGCGAGGCTCTCGAAGAGGTGGGTGCCGATCCGCTCGCCCTCGAGCCGGAACCCGAGATGGTCGCCGACCGCCACCCCCGCCACGCCGACCGCAGCGTCGCGGGCGACGTCGACCGCCGCCCCGAGGACGGTGTCCGATGTCGCTGCCCGTGCTGCCATCAGGCGTCGAAGTTGTCGGCCACGACGCGGAGCACCTTGGCGATGTTCTTGCCGTGGTCGGGGTAGTGGCCGCGACGCAGCGACGCCGAGGCGTTGTCGAGGAGCCGGATGAGGTCCTCCACGATGGGTACCATGTCCTCCGCCGGCTTCCGGGTGTTGCGCACCACGGAGGGCGGGGGCTCGAGCAGGGACACGCGCAGCGCCTGTGGGCCGCGGCGGCCGTCCGCGATGGAGAACTCGATCCGGGTGCCCGGCTTCGGGGCCGTGGTCCCGGGGGGTAGCGCGGTCACGTGCAGGAAGACCTCACTGCCGTCGTCGGCCTGGATGAAGCCGAAGCCCTTGTCGGAGTCGAAAAACTTGATCTTGCCGGTCGGCACGGCGAATCCTCTTCCCTGCGTGCATACGAGCGCCGAGATGGCACCGCCTCAAACCCTATCGGTCATCGGTGACACGCGGCGAGTCACGGCCCACCACGAGGCGACCGAAGGAGTGAGCGATCGACCGCCCCAGCGCCACCAGCCGTGCCTCGGCGGTGCGCACCGAGGTGAGGACCGCTGCGGCGTTCTCATGGCCCGACTGTGCGAGCCAGTCCGACATGAGGTCCGCGGTCGCCTCCGGGTGGAACTGGAGGCCCCACGTCGAGCCGGCCCGAATCGCCTGCACGTACCTCTCGGACTCGGCCAGCACGAGAGCGCCCTCGGGAGGCCGAACCACGGCATCGCGGTGGTCGCTCGCGGCCTCGGTGAGGCCCGTCCGCACCGCCTCGCCGACGACGGGGTCCGCCGCTGCGTCGTCGAGCCACCGGACGTCCACCACGCCGACCTCGGGTCCCGCCTCCGCGCCCACCTCCACGGTGCCGCCGAGGGCCACGGCGACCAGTTGGTGGCCCAGGCAGATCCCGAGGGTGGGCAGGCCGGCGGCCTCCCGCCGCCTGATCAGGTCCCGGACCGCCCGCACATGGGGTTCCTCGGAGTAGGCGTCCATCGTGCCGCCCAGGATGACGACGCCGTCCGCCGCGCTCTCGGGGAGCTCCTCCCGCCACGCCTCGACCACCCGCACCCGGAGGTCCTCGACCTCGGCGAGCCACGGCCCGAAGGCACCCACGGGCACGAGCGGGTCGAGCTGGAGCACGGTCACGGTGGGCATGGGTCCATTCTGCCGCCCCGGCATCGCGGGGAGCCGCATTCGCCCCTCCCGGCACCGCGGAACCCCCTTCCCGTGTCTCCTGACCGTTCCGAGCCCCGCTCGACCCGGCACCCGCAGCCCCTTCGACCTGAACGGCGTTGCGGGGCGGAGGGGGACGGACGAAGATCGTGGTGTGAGAATCCTGCAGCGCGTTGCCGTCACCAGTGCGGTCGCCCTCGGCATCCTCGCCGGTGCGCCGGCGACGGCCGAGCCGGCGGCGCCCGCCGTCGTCGAGGCCCCCGGCTTCCTGGAGGACCGGTTGACGGACACCGCCGGGGTCCTGGGCGGGGACGAGTCCGCCGTGCGGGAGGCGCTCGACCGGCTCTCCGCGGACACGCCCGTGGACCTGTTCGTCGTGTTCGTCGAGACCTTCGACGGCATGGGCTCGACCGAGTGGGTGGACCAGGCTGCCACCGCCTCGGACCTCGGGACCAACGACATCCTCCTCGCCGTGGCGGTGGAGGACCGGAACTACGACGTCTCGATCGACACCGACGGCGTGG
>RZYE01000678.1 GCA_009930425.1 Actinomycetota bacterium
GGTACCGGTGGACAGGTCATCGACCACCACCACGTCCTCCCCCCGTTCCAGCAACAGCCGGACCACGTGCGCGCCGATGTACCCGGCACCTCCAACGACGAGGATGCTCATGTCTCCTCCAGGTTTCCGGTGACGGGGCCCGCCCCAGCGGACGCTGTGGCAAGCAGGAAGGCGGGTGGTGTGAAGCCGCGGTTGGCGAAGGCCGCGGCGACGGCGTCGGCCACCGCCGCCAGGGACGCGCTGTCCACGAGGGCGATGGCGGAGCCCCCGAACCCTCCGCCTGTCATTCGTGCCCCGTGGGCACCCGCACTCCGGGCGGTTTCCACCGCGAGGTCGAGTTCGGGGCAGGAGACCTCGTAGTCCGTTTGGAGGGACGTGTGCGAGGCGTCCAGCAGCCGTCCCGCCTCGGCGAGACGGTCCCCTTCGAGGACGCCACCGGGGGCGGACTCCAGCACCTCCACGAGTTCCCGCACCCGGGCGATCTCGGTGACCACGTGGCGCACCCGCCGGCGTTGCTCGTCATCGTGGAGCCGAGCGAGGACGGATGCGAGGTCCTCTCCACCGTCGGCAACAGCGTCCGCCACCACGCGCAGCGAGGGCATGCCGAGGGCGTGGGCGGCGGCTTCGCACACCTCCCGGCGGCGGGCGTACTGACCGTCGACGAGCTGGTGGGGCGCCCGGGTGTCGACGACCAGCAGTGAGAGGCCCGAGGCATCCAGGTCGAGAGGCACGTGGCGGGCGGACCCATCGGCCATGTCGAGGAGGAGGGCGTGCCCAGGCCTTCCGCGCATGGCGATGGCCTGGTCCATGCCGCCGGTTGGTGCCCCGGCGATCTCGTTCTCGGCGCGGACGCACAGTGCGCCAAGCCGAGCGCGCCCCGGGTCGTCCGCCTGCAGGAGGCCGAGGGATGCGACGTCATCGAGTGCGACAGCCGTCGCGCATTCGATCGCGGCCGAGGAGCTGAGGCCCGCACCGAACGGGACGCACGAGTCGACGGCGATCTGGAAGCCGGGTACA
>RZYE01000679.1 GCA_009930425.1 Actinomycetota bacterium
TCGTCGGTGTACGTCGTGGTTGTGAACGCGTCCTCGGGCAGGTCGGGGATGGGGCCCTTCCGCCAGGTCAGGGAGTCGAAGCCGGCGGTGTGCATGTCCCGGAACAGGGTCGGGGACCACCCGCCCCGATCGAAACCGACCAACACCCGCCGGTCGTCCCCGACCGCGGTCCGCAGATCGGGCAACAGGGAGCGGAGCTCGGCCGCCAAAGAGGCGGCGGGCTCGGCCATCACCACCATCACCGGGTCTCCCCGGGAGTCCGAGACCCAGGTCTCCACGGTGGCCGGGGCGGGGAACCGCAGCCGGGTCAGATGCGTCTTCGCGATACTCCTCGTGCCCTGGTAGGCCCGCACGTGCCCGTCCACGTACAACACCAGCGCCTCGTCCTCGGCCCGGGACAAGTGGTGGTGGGCGATCGCGCCCTGCAGATCCGCGCCCTTGCCGAGCTTGGCGAGCTGGCCCAGTTTGCGGCGGATCGTGGCCACCTCCGGGGCCCGATCCATCCCCAACACCCTTCCCAGGTCCGCCGGGTGGAGCCGGGTGGCGCCCTCCGCGCGCGGCTCACCCGCCAACGCGCGCAGCACGCCCTCCAGGAGCATGGTCTCCAAGGAGTAGAACCCTGCCGGGACCACCGGGAACACCTGGCGGGCACACTCGAGGAGCCCGGAGGCCCCGATCCCGGGCAACGCGGCGAACAAGCCCGCCCGGGGCGCCGAGGCACACGCCGTGAACACTGGCACCGCCGGTCCTTCCCGCCCCGCCAGGGCCCGCTCCGCGCCCCGCGGCACCGGGCGGGCCAACACCGGCAACACCTCACCGACGGCGTCATCGGCGACAGGCTCGGCCACCACACCACCGTCATCCTCGGTGAGGACGTCCGCGGTGGTCTCCGGGCCGGCCTCCACGCCCTGGGCGGGTTCCGTCTCCTGGTCCGGGTCGGTCAGGCAGATCTGTCGCACCGTGGAGGCCGCCAACCCGAGCGCCGCCCCGATAGCCCGGTAGGACGGCCGTGGAC
>RZYE01000680.1 GCA_009930425.1 Actinomycetota bacterium
TCGCCAGCCGCAGCCCACAGGGACTGGACCGGCAACGCGTACAGTCGCTCCGCGTGGACGAGCCCGTGATCCGCCGTATTGAGCACCACGCCCGCCAGGAACCGATGACCGAGGAGGTCGCGAAGCTCTCTCAACCCGGCGAACATCCGCGCCGACGCCGTCGCCGAGGCCTTCACCTCGAACGCCATCACTGATCCGTCGTCGAGTTCGAGCACGAGGTCAACCTCAGCCGACCGCGACCGGTAATGGAAGAGCTGCGACCGTGTCGCAGACCACCCGGACTGCCGGACCAGCTCCGACACCACGAACCCCTCGAGCAGCGGCCCGAGCAGCTTGCCGTGCAGAGGATCAGCAAGCTGTGACGGACGGAGCCTGGTGAGCGAGGCCGCGAGACCGGAGTCGGTCACGTAGGCCTTGTGCCGTCCGACTTCTCTCGTGGTGAGGTTGGGTGTCCACGGTGGGAGGGTTTCCACGATGAACAAGCTGCTGAGCAGGTCCAACAGGTTGGAGACCGTCGAGGCCGGGACACCGGACTCAGAAGCGAGCCTGGCCTTGACGAGTTCACCCGCCTGATTCGCCGCGAGCAGCGTGAGGAGGCTCCGCAGTCGGGAAACGCCGTCGACCCGAAGGCCGCGTGTCGCGTCTTCCCGAAGGAGGGCATCGATGTAGCTGGCGAACCAGGCCTCCCGGATCCTCTCCGGCATCCCCGCGACTGGCGGGTACCCGCCGCGGCAGATCCTGTTCGCCAAACCCAACCTTGTCTCGTCGGTCCGGAGGCCGCGGAACCAGTCGGGCTCGTCAACGTGCACGGCGACGGCACTCACCAGATCCTCAGCACCGTCCAGTCCCTCCCACTCCCCTTGCGTGAAAGGGTGGAGGCGAAGGTTCAGGGACCGTCCTGCCAAGGAATCCTTGGTGCCGGAGACCTGGCCGAGGTCCGCCGACCCCGTGAGGATGAACCGGCCGGGACGGCGATCCCGGTCGACCGCTGCCTTGATGGCGAGCGTGAGTTC
>RZYE01000681.1 GCA_009930425.1 Actinomycetota bacterium
CAGCTCGCCGCGCTCGGCAAGGAGATGAACCGCCGGATCGTCGAGGAGTGGATGCGCGAGGGCGTCACCGTCGTCGACCCGGCCACGACGTGGATCGACGTCGACGTCGACCTGACCTCGGACGTCACCATTCTCCCCAACGTCCAGCTCCACGGCGCCTGCCGGATCGAGACCGGCGCCACCATCGGTCCGGACACCACCCTCACCGACGTCGAGGTGGGAGAGGGTGCGACCGTCCTGCGCACCCACGGCTCGCTCGCCGTCATCGGCAAGTGGGCCACCGTGGGCCCGTTCGCGTACCTCCGCCCCGGCACCTATCTGGGCGAGGGCGGCAAGATCGGGGCCTTCGTCGAGACCCGCAACACCACCATCGGGCACGGCTCGCGCGTCCCGCGCCTCAGCTATGTCTCGGACACCGACATCGGGGACGACACTGACGTGAGTGCGGGTGCCGTCTTCGAACACCAGGACCTCACCGAACCGGCGGAGGAGACCACCGAGGAGGGTACGCAGGCATGACCGGCATCATCACCCAGGGGGAGAAGCGGCTCGTGCTCGTCTCCGGGCGGGCGCACTACCCGCTCGCGGAGAAGGTCGCGGACGAACTCGGCATCGAGCTCCTGCCCGTCACGGCCTACGACTTCGCGAATGGCGAGATCTACGTCCGGTTCAACGAGTCCGTGCGCGGCTCGGACGCCTTCGTGCTCCAGTCCCACACCAACCCCATCAACGACTGGGTGATGGAGCAGCTCATCATGGTGGACGCCCTCAAGCGGGCCTCCGCCAAGCGCATCACCGTGGTGGCCCCCTTCTACCCGTACGCGAGGCAGGACAAGAAGCACCGCGGCCGCGAGCCCATCTCCGCCCGCCTGATTGCCGACCTGTACAAGACCGCGGGCGCGGACCGCCTCATGTCCGTGGACCTGCACGCCGCCCAGACCCAGGGCTTCTTCGACGGCCCCGTGGACCACCTCTGGGCGCTGCCCATCCTCACCGACTACGTGCGCACCCG
>RZYE01000682.1 GCA_009930425.1 Actinomycetota bacterium
CCTGCACGATGACCTCGCGGATGGCGAGCAGGTGGAGCAGGTGGTAGGTCCGTCCCTGGACCTCGCCGGCGCCCACGGGTTCCAGCACCTCGACGAGGTCGGCCCGCGAGAGGGGGCCACGCGCACCGAGTGCTGCCTCGACGAGGTCCCGGGCGTGCGCGTACAGCGGCTCGTCGATGCCGAGCTGTTCCCGGCGCCGCGCCGCGCCCGCCTCCATCCGCGGCCGGGTCAGGGAGAGCATCCAGTGCAGGTCCCGCGCCGGCACGAGGTGCAGCGTCCCGCGCATCGGCCACGACCGCACCACCGTTCCCCTCGCCAGCTCCGCCTGGACGGCGGCCTCGCGGGCGGCGAGGTCACCGGCGGCGGGGTCCGTCCGGAGCGCCACCGAGCGTACCGCCCCCCGGAGGTCCTGCCCCTGCAGCGCCGAGAGGTGGGCGACGACGCCGGCCGGAATGTCGGGACGAGGGCCCGCCAGTCGCTGGGCCACCACCCGGAGCAGCGCGATGTTCACGGCCGGCCACCGTCCGCCGGGGCGGCGACGCCGTCGACCGCGCGGACGAGGCGGCCGAGGAGTGCGATCGTGACCGCGCTCCCGATCGCGGCCACAATCCAGGGAAGCCGCGGGTCCGCGCGGGTGACCAGTCCGCCGGCGAGGGAGGCCGCCGGGGCGATGAAGGCATTGACCGTGGTGAGGAAGCCGCTCACCCTGCCCAGCTTCTCCCGGGCGACGAGCCGCTGGCGCGCCGCGATCACCAGAACGTTCCACCACCCGGAGCCCAGTCCGGCGGCGAAGAAGCCGACTGCCGTCACCCAGGGCGCCGCGGGTCCGGAGGGGGCGATGCCCACGACTCCGAAGCCCGCCGCGAGCAGCAGGACGCCCGCGGTGAGCGTGGTCCGGCGGCCCAGCCTGGCCGCCACCGCGTGGACGGTGACGGAGCCGAGCACGCCGCCCACCCCGAGTGCCATGAACACGAGTCCGAGCACGGCGGTGGGAACACCCAGGTACTCGACC
>RZYE01000683.1 GCA_009930425.1 Actinomycetota bacterium
CCGTCGGAGGCGACTGCCTTCACGGCCTTGACCGCGGCGGGGTCGAAGCCGGCATCCGCCACCAGGTCCTCGACGGGGACCCCGACGTACGCGGCGCCGTTGAACTCGGACTCGGCCGCCCCGAGTGCCTCGAGGTCGGCGCGGGAGTAGCTCTCGGACGTCTCGCCGCCGGAGACCACCAGCTCCGAGACGTCGGCCGCGCTGCCGCCGTCGTCGGAGGAGCAGGCGCTCGCCGAGGCGAGGGCGAGGGCGGAGATGAGGGTGAGGAGGCGTTTCATGGTTACCTTCCGGTTCGCTTCTTGAGGGTGCGCGCCAGGTCCCAGCTCACCCACCCGACGGCGGCGCCGACCGCCGAGTAGATCGTCACGAGGGCGAGCACGATCCAGACCGCCGCGGAGGGGTCAAGGCCGAGCACGCGATTGCCGAGGTCGAGCAGGTCCTGCCAGACCACGAAGAGGGAGCGCCCGAAGAACAGGAGCCCGGTGAGGAACGGGTGGATCAGCAGCCATGTGACGGCCGCAGCCCCCGCGAGGACGAAGGAGGCTCGCCGGGGACGGCCCATCGCGGAGAGCACGATCTCGGCGATCAGGGCCTCGAACAGGATCGCCACCATCGGCCCGACCACCACCCCGCCGATGCTGAACAGCTTCAGCAGCATCGCGATCACGCCGATGAAGAGGGTGGAACCGCGGCGGGGGACGTAGGCGCGTCCCACGAGTGCCACCACCATCCCGATGCTGACGAGGATCACCGAGGTCATCGGGATGTTGAGGGTCTTGATGACCGCGCCGAGGGTGATCTCCGAGAGCCCCCACAGGGCCCCGAACACGGCCAGCGTCGCCAGCTCGCGGGTCGAGAACTTCACGGCGTTCCTCCTTCGCGGATGGGGGCGTGGACCGTGCCCACCTGCTCGATCCGTCCCTCGCGGAGGAGCACGATCCGGTGGGCGTAGTGGTGGACGAGCTTGTAGTCGTGGGAGATCAGCAGGATCGCAGTCCCGGCACGGTTCAGC
>RZYE01000684.1 GCA_009930425.1 Actinomycetota bacterium
CCGTGGCCGCTGTAGGGGTGCAGCTCCACCCCCGTGATTCCCAGGGCGGGCCTGTTGCGCGCCACCGCCGCGGTCAGAGCCTCCAGCGCTCCCTGGTGCAGGTCGCAGACGGCCGTCGGCAGCGGCAGCCCGGGCTCGAGGAAGGGGCAGCGCCCCAGCTCGATGGTGCCGCCGGCGCACGCGACCGGTGCGCAGCCCATGCGCGCGAAGAGTGTCTCGATCTCCGCCAGCGGCGTGATCGTGTGGGGGTCGAAGCGCCCTTCCGCGATGAGATCCTCGGCCCACCGCCGTCCAAGGGCTCGCGCCGTCCCGCTGTCATCCGCGACCGAGCTGACGAGGGACCGCACGAGGCTCGCGAGGTGCTCGCCGGGAAGGTGCGGTGGCGTCGCGGTGGAACGGTAGGTCCTGCTCGGTCGCCCCCGCCCACTCGGCGGGCGGACCGTCGCCTGCACCAGCCCACGCGACTCCAGTGTCTCGAGGTGCCCGCGCACGGTGTTGTCGTGCGAGGAGACCAGAACGGCGAGCTCCGCCACCGTGAGGCCCTCCGGGTGATCCGCGATGATGTCGAAGAGGCGCCGCTGATGAGCCGTCAGCGATGCGATCTCCTCGAGCGGCTCCGCGATGGGCGCGGGTCCGCCCACGTCGATCGCCATGGCCATCACCTTCACATCCTCTTCAGGGCCGACGGAGTTAAGCCCCGCGCGACCTGGCGTCGTCCGACTTCCTGGCACCCGTGCTCACGGGATCCCATCCGCGCTCCTCCGGCGACGCGCTCACGTTCGCCTCCCGTGAGCGGTACACGACGTAGGGACGCGTGGTGTAGCCGAGCGGCGCGGACAGGACGTGCACGAGTCGGGTGAACGGCCAGATCAGGAGGAGGAGGAACCCGGAGAGCACGTGCAGCTTGAAGGAGAGCGGCACGTCCTCCATGAGCGCGATGTCCGGCTGGAGGATGAAGACGGACCGCAGCCACGGCGAGATCGTCGACCGGTAGTCGTAGCCGTGCGC
>RZYE01000685.1 GCA_009930425.1 Actinomycetota bacterium
CACCCGGTCCTCGATCGGCCGGCAGAAGAGCTCCGCCACGCCGTACTCGGTGACCACGTTCATCACGTCCGTGCGCGGGGTGGTGACCGGGGTGCCGGGTGGGAGGTCGAGGACGACGGTCGACGTCGTCGCCCCCGTGGCGCGGTCGCGGCGGGTGGAGTGGAGGCAGAGGAAGCTCTGGCCGCCCGCCGAGCGGGCGGCGCCGCGAACGAAGTCGAGCTGGCCGCCGGTGCCGCTGACCTGGTGGTGGCCGATGCCCTCGGAGGCGGCCTGGCCGGTGAGGTCCACCATCATGGTGCAGTTGATCGAGACCATCCTCGGGTTGGCGGCGATCGCGACCACGTCATTGATCACGGGAGTCGGCTCGAAGTGGATGCCCGCGTCCCACAGGTACCTCCCCATGAGCTCGCGGCTGCCGAGCGCGAAGGCGCACCGCACCGGACCGGTGATCACGCCGGCCTTCTGCAGGGCCATCATCGAGTCGGTGAACATCTCGGAGTGGATCGCCAGGTCCCGTCGCTCGGCCAGCCCGAACCCCACCGCGTTGGCGATCCCGCCGAGACCGAGCTGGATGGTGGAGCCGTCCTCGATCCGCTCCAGGACGTGCCGGGCGATCGCCAGCTCCGCCTCGGTGACCGGCGGTTGGACATAGTCGGGCAGCTCGTGGTCGGACTCGCAGATGACGTCCACGGCGCTGACGTGGATGCGGTTGGTGCGACCGTCACCGTGGACACGGGGCTGGTGGCGGTTCACCTGCACGATCCGGAGGCTGGCGGCCTGCTCGCCGTACGTGTTGGTGTGCACCCCGAGCGGGCCGTAGTAGAGGTAGCCGTCCTCGTCCGGCTCCGAGACGTCCACCATGAACACGTTCGGGGCAAACCGGGCGATCGCCAAATCGATGAGGGACAGGTGCACGGAGTTCAGGTGCACGGTGCCGGCACGGACATGGCCGCGGTCCAGGGCCGTGGCGAACATGGTGTGGTAGTCGATGTGGCCGATGCAGGCC
>RZYE01000686.1 GCA_009930425.1 Actinomycetota bacterium
GGCCGTCGGCTGGACCCGTACTCCGCTGCACCGCACCGACGGCATCGGCCGTGGACGGTACGGCTGGGGCCGGAACAAGCGCTGGGAGTACTGGGCGGTCACCACGCCGTCGCACATCGTGGCATTCACCGTGGCGGACATCGACTACGCCGCCCTCCACGAGCTCTGGGTGCTCGACCGCGCCACCGGCACGGAGACCGCCCGCAGCGCGCTCGGGGTGCTCGGTTGCAGCGCGCAGCTGCCCGGGACGCTGGGGGAGGACCCCGTCCGGGGCCGGAAGGGGGGCCTGGCGATCGCCGTCGACGAGGACGACGGCGGGACCCGGCTCCGCGTCGTCGCGCCCGGGGTGCGCCTCGACATCCTCGCGGAGCGACCGCCGGGCCACGAGTGCCTCGGCGTGGTGGTGCCGTGGAGTGAGCGGCTGTTCCAGTACACGGTGAAGGACGTGGCACGGCCGGCGCGCGGGGCGCTCTGGCTGGACGGCCGCCGCGTGGAGGTGCCGGCCGGGGAGTCGTGGGCGGTGCTCGACCACGGGCGGGGCCGGTGGCCGTACGACGTCGCGTGGAACTGGGGCGCCGGCTCGGGAATCTCCGGTGGGCGGGTCATCGGCGTGCAGGTGGGCGGGCAGTGGACGGACGGCACCGGCTCGGTGGAGAACGCCCTCGTGGTGGACGGACGCCTGCACAAGATCAGCGAGGAGCTGGCCTGGGAGTACGACACCGCGGACTACCTGAAACCGTGGCGGGTGCGGGGCGAGACGGTCGACCTGGCGTTCGAGCCCTTCCACGACCGGCGCGCCCGCACGGATCTCGGCGTGATCACCGCGCACACGGACCAGTGCTTCGGCCACTGGTCCGGGTCAATGGCGGACAGCGCTGGGGAACGGGTGGAGTTCGCGGGAATCCTCGGCTGGGCGGAGGACGTCCACAACCGCTGGTAGCGCGCGGGCGTGGCGGGCGCGTGGCAGGGTGGGGGAATGCGACCGACCCCCGCGGAGCTGCGGGCC
>RZYE01000687.1 GCA_009930425.1 Actinomycetota bacterium
CGCCCCGCCCGCGAACCCAGCAGTCCCGGCCGGCCGAGCCACCCGGACGAGTGCTGCGGCAGCACGGCCACGTGACTCTGGGCGGTGATGGGGCTGTCGATGTAGGGCATGGCGAGCGCGTGGACGAGTTCGTCCGGCTCCGGGAGGTCACCCAGGTCCGGGCCCCAGTGCAGCACCGTGGGCAGCGCGGTGGGGTCGAGGCGGAGGACCAGGCTGGTCCCGCCGCGGCGCAGGTGAACGGTCCCTGACATGGGTCCCTCCTTCGGCTGGTCGTCCCTTCCGAGGCTAGTGCTGGGGACGGAAGGCGGGGGCGATTCGGCGTGGGAGGATGACCGGTGTCAGCCCGCGAGGAGGTCCAGGATGACACCGGAGGAGACCAGCCTCATCCTGCGCACCGCGGTGGGCCTGCTGGTGATCGTGGCAGCGACCATCGCCCTCCAGCGCTGGTACGAACTGCGGCTCGGCACCCGCCCCCTCACCGCGGTCCTGCGGGCCGCCCTCCAACTCGGCATCATCGCCGTGGTGCTGCGCGGGGTGCTGGAATGGCCGGCGCTCGTGGTCGCGTTCTTCGCCCTCATGTTCACCACCGCCTCCCTGACGGCCGGTTCGCGGTTGCGGGAGCTGTGGCGTGGGCGCACCGCCGCGCTGCTCGGCGTGCTCGCCGGGGGAATCGGCTCAGCGGGTGCCGTTCTCGCGCTCGGGCTGGTGGAGGTGGACGCACGGAACGTGGTCGCCGTCGGCGGCATCCTGATCGGCAACGCGATGACGGCCGCCACGCTCTCCGGGCGCAACTTCCGCACGATGGCGATCGCGCGCGCCCCGGAGGTGGAGGCGTGGCTCTCGCTCGGTGCTCCCCCGCGGGTGGCGTTCGGGGACATCGCGCGCCGCGCCGTGACCGAGGCGCTCATCCCCACCCTCGACCAGACCCGCTCCACCGGGCTCGTGACCCTGCCGGGCGCGTTCGTGGGCGCGCTGTTCGGCGGGGCGAGCCCGATCGAGGCGGCC
>RZYE01000150.1 GCA_009930425.1 Actinomycetota bacterium
ACGGCGGCGGTGGCCGCGGTGGCGCCGACTACAACGCCCCGACCGGTGGCTCCAACGACGACCCGTGGGCAACCGGCGGAGCGACCAACTTCGGCGACGAGCCGCCCTTCTGATCATTCGGCGCTCGGAGCCGCCGCGGTGGCCCGGGCATGCAGGGGTGGCGTGAGTCGCCCTCGCCGCGGGACGCGCGGCATCCAGACGTTGTGTGGCCGGGGAGACCCGGCAGTGAAAGAGGAGAAACGACAATGGCGAGGCCACAACTTCGCAAGCCAATCAAGAAGGTCGCACCGCTGAAGGTGCCGGTGTCCGTGGACTACAAGGACACCTCGACCCTCCGGAAGTTCATCTCGGACCGCGGGAAGATCCGCGCCCGCCGGGTGACCGGGGTGACCGTCCAGGAGCAGCGCCAGATCGCCAAGGCCGTCAAGAACGCCCGCGAGATGGCCCTGCTGCCGTACTCGAGCTCCGCTCGCTGACCCAGGAGGAGAGGGAAGATGAAGCTGATCCTCACCCAGGAGGTCCCGGGTCTCGGGGTCTCGGGCGATGTCGTGGAGGTCAAGGACGGCTACGGCCGCAACTACCTCCTGCCCCGCGGGTTCGCCACCGTGTGGACCAAGGGCGCCGCACGCCAGATCGAGCAGATGCGGGCGGCACGGCAGGCACGCGAGATCGCCTCCGTGGACCACGCCCGCGCCCTGCGGGACCGCATCCAGTCCGAGACCTTCGTGCTGCGCATGCGCGCCGGTGACACCGGCCGCCTGTTCGGTGCGGTCACGGCGGCCGAGATCGCCGGAGTCCTCGCCGAGAACGGCATCGAGGTGGACCGCCGTCGCGTCCGCATGGGCAACCCGATCAAGTCCGTGGGCGACTACAAGGTGTCCGTGCGCCTGCACGACGACGTGGACGCCGACGTCAACCTCCAGGTCCGTCCCGGGAAGTAGTACCTCCGGATCCGTTCACCGCGCGCGGGTTCCTTCCTCGGGAGGTGCGCACCGGCCTGACGATCCGACACGAGCCGCCGGCCCGGCGCTCCCCACCCTTCGCCGAGTGGGAGCGCCGGGCCGGCCTTCGTGTGCTGTCGTCGCCTTCGTGCATCCGCCCACGGGCTCGCTGACGCACCTGCCCTGGTCGGTGGCTCTCCCCGGTTCCCGGCTGTCTGCCACGGTTCCCCGTCTGCCGCGGTCCCCCAATTGCGCACGCAGTCTTGATCGCCCTCCCCAAGTGCGTACGCACTCTTGACCCGCCTCCCCAATTGCGTACGCAGAACGTTCTCGCGGGTGGTGTACCGCCCGCAGGAACGTCCAGGACCCGCAGGATCGTTCTGCGTACGCTCTTGGGGCCGGGGTCGAGATGCACGAGGCCCGCAGGACCGTTCTGCGTAGGCTCTTGTGGCCGCGAAGACCGGCGCCGTCCCCAACAGCGCCCGCAAGATCGTCCTGAGTACGCAATCTGGAAGTCATCCTCACCAAGAGCGCCCGCCGGATCGTTCTGCGTACGCAGTTGGGGGAGGTGGACCAGGTCAGGGCGGTCGGGGGTGGCTGCCGAACGGTCCGGGGGTGGCGGACTTGGCGGTCCTGGGTGGCCGCCGGCCGTCTGGGGTGGCTCCCTGCCGTGGACCAGATCAGCGTGCCGGGTGCGTCACCGCGAGCGACGGGGCTTCGGTACCGGCTCGCGTGGGACTCGCGCACTGGTGAGGATCTGGCCCAGCCGCGAGTGGCTCAGGTCCGACCAGATCCAGCGGACCATGCGATGCCCGTCCGACCGGATGGCATCCTCACGCTGCTTCTCACGCCAGACCACCTCCTCCGGCTTGCCCTCTCCCTCGGCCGCCCGGTACTTGGCCTGGCCGTCGAACTCGCCGAGCAGGGCCCCATCCTCCCAGCCGAAGTCGGATCGATAGCAGCGACCCTTGACGATCACCTCCACCTGCAGGTCCGGTGCCACGAAGCCCAACTCGTGGATCAGCAGTCGGCTGATCGACTCCCCGGGCGACTCCGAGCGCGCATCCGCGAAGCCCACCGCGGCGCGCGCCGCCTTGATGCCGTGGGCGCGCCCGAGCACCTCGACGATCGCCTCCATCTCCTCGCGTGTCGCGAGGCCATGGCGCAGCACGTGGTCGGCCGCCACGACGCCCTGCCGCATCCCGCAGCAGCGTGCGAGGTCGACGGCGGTGCGCGCCGCCGTCGTGACGGTGTGGTCGCCCAGCGTCGCCGTCGGGATCGGCCCGGTGGTCGAGTGGCGGGTCACCCCGCCGGTGGACCGCCCGCCAGATCGGCGCTCTTCGATGACCTGGACGGTGTCGGGGAGGGGCACCACGAGGGGGATGCCGTGGAGGAGGGCGGCGGACTGGATGGCGACGACGGGGTCGGACCCGAGATGCGGCACGGTCGCCGTGATCAGGAGGCGATGGTGGGCGACCGGGTCGGCCCCCGGATCGGATCCCTCAACGTAGCTCCCGCGCCGCAGCCGGGTGAACCTCCCGGCCCGGATCTCACGCCGCGCGGCCTCCGCCGAGCCGGCGCGGGCGCAGGCCTGTGGCCAGGTGATCAACTCGCTCATGGCTGCATGGTGGCAAGAGGCGCACCGCTGCGGTGCGACTCAAGGGCGGTTGTGTGGACGGCCGAGCGCAGGCGGAGGTTGTGGACGACGGGACTCGGCGTGTCGCAGTGTGGATTTCTCGCGTGTCGTCCACCGGCACGGGGGGACGTGGGCGTCCACAGGGGTGGACCGTTCAGTGATGGTGGAAACTGGCGCGATGACGGGCCACAGTCCACCCGCTGGCCGTTAGGGACGACCATTCCACAGGGTTGTCCACAAGCTGTGTACACCGGCCTGTGGGCGCGGTCCACTGTGCGTCCACAGAGAGAGCGATCTCTGTCCACAGCGACAGCCCGCACGGCCTGTTGTGACCCAACCGTGATCGGAATAGCCTCGCTCAGGCGCGAGTGCACGCCCGCCTGACGGCAATGGTGTCAGTGGGTGGTGGTGTGCTTGCGCAAGGGGAGTGGACGGACGAGGGGAGAGACGTGGTCGCGCAGATCAACGAGCGGGAGAGCGTCGGCTTCGATCGGACCCCGCCCCAGGACATCAGCGCGGAGCAGTCGGTGCTCGGGGGGATGCTCCTCTCCAAGGACGCCATCGCCGACGTCCTGGAGACGATGCGCCCCACGGACTTCTACCGGCCTGCCCACGAGTCGATCTACGACGCCATCCTCGACCTCTACGGCCGCGGGGAGCCCGCGGACGCCATCACCGTCTCCAATGAGCTCGCCAAGCGGGGGGACCTCGCCCGCGTGGGCGGCGCCCCGTACCTCCACACCCTGATCGCCTCGGTGCCGACGGCGGCCAACGCCGGCTACTACGCCCGCATCGTGCGGGAGCAGGCGGTGCTGCGGAGGCTCGTGGAGGCCGGCACGCGGATCGTGCAGCTCGGCTACGCGACGGATGGCGGCGACGTCGACGACCTGGTGAACACCGCCCAGGCGGAGGTGTACGCGGTCACGGACCGGCGGGACAGCGAAGACTACCGCCGGATCTCGGAGATCATGGACGAGACGGTCGCCGAGATCGAGAACAACTCCAACCGGGGTGAGGGGCTCATCGGGGTGCCCACCGGGTTCCGCGACCTCGACGCGCTCACCAACGGCCTCCACGGCGGGCAGATGATCATCATCGCGGCGCGGCCGGCGATCGGTAAGTCGACCCTCGCGCTGGACATCTGCCGTTCGGCGAGCATCAGGCACGGGCTGGCCTCGGTGATCTTCTCGCTCGAGATGGGCAGGACCGAGCTCACGATGCGCCTGATGTCCGCGGAGACCGGGATCGAGCTGCAACGCCTGCGCAAGGGGCACCTGGACGAGCGGGACTGGCAGAGGATCGCCGCGACCATGAGCCGGCTGTCCGAGTCCCCGCTGTTCATCGATGACTCGCCGAACATGTCCCTGATGGAGATCCGGGCGAAGTGCCGCCGGCTCAAGCAGCGCAATGACCTGCAGCTCGTGGTGGTGGACTACCTGCAGCTGATGTCGTCGGGCAAGCGGGTGGAGTCACGGCAGCAGGAGGTGTCCGAGTTCTCCCGGGCGCTGAAGCTGCTGGCCAAGGAGCTCGAGGTCCCGGTGATCGCGGTGGCCCAGCTGAACCGTGGGCCGGAGCAGCGCACTGACAAGAAGCCCCTGATGTCCGACCTCCGTGAGTCCGGTTCGCTGGAGCAGGACGCCGACGTGGTCATGCTGCTCCATCGCGAGGACGCCTACAAGTCGAAGGCCGAGATGGAGGGGGAGAACTCCCGGGCCGGTGAGGCGGACATCATCGTGGCCAAGCACCGCAACGGCCCCACCGACACCATCACCGTCGCGTTCCGGGGCCACCTGTCGCGGTTCGACGACATGGCACGCGAAGAGTTCTGATTTTGTCGAGATGTAGCGAACTCTGAAGTAGGCGCAGTCATTTCTGAAATGGTGTCCGCACTGTGGGACCGAGTCGTCTCGCCGCTGCGACTGGCGCTTCAGCCAAGACTGTCGAGTTTGGGCGACACCTCTCGAGAGCGGACCGACGAGCGCGGGAATCAATCGGCGAGGACCAAATGTGAAAGCTTGGCCCTAGAAAGTGAATCGACGAGCGAGGTAGCATCTCGGTAATCCTCAAGCGTGCTTTTCATGCGTCCAGATCGCGGTGTGGTGTCCTAGCGAGAGGGATACGATGACCGAACGCGAAGAGTAGGGGGAATCGTGGTCCGGGGAAATGTGACGGTTGTGCTGCTGGTGCTCGCGACGGGCGTGATTGCGCTTGCCTTCGCCCCGGGGACGCGTGAGGTTGCGGTCGTGTGGTGGGTGGTGGGTCTCCTCCTCCTCATCATCAGGACTCCTGACATCGTGGCGGGGGAATTCGGGCTTGTAGGGGCCTGACCTGCTGTTTCGTGTCGTTTCCGGTTGACTTTCCCACCAATTAGTACGATAATTAATGCAGTGTTGTTGTCGGGGTGGTGGGGGGTGGGACGATGAGCGCCATGGCCTCCCCGTTCCTGCC
>RZYE01000688.1 GCA_009930425.1 Actinomycetota bacterium
TCCGGGGCCGGCTGTGCTGCGGTGTGGCTGAAGAGCACGCAGCCCGAGGCCGACTCGGCGATACGCGTGTACTCCCTGCCAGAACCGGGAAAGTCGCCGCCGGAAGGTTGGGCGTCAACGAACCCGCCTTTCGGAGCCACGAGACGAACCTGAGGGCCGCCGGTCGGTGTCACCGAGACAGCCGAGGAGCCAGGAGACGTGGTCGAGACCTCACCCACCCCCGCAGCGCAACCGGTGAGGATCGCGCACGATGTTGCGGCGAGAACGGAGACGCCCCACACCACCCTGTTCGGCGTCATCGTTGCTGCCCCTCAGCATTTGCGGACGCCGATCCCGCACCAGACAAGGTCGTCGCGCCCACCATGACGAGCGCGGAGGCGAATGTAACCACGACCCAACTCGCGGATCTCGTGAGTGGCATGGTCGATGTCCTTTCCGTTGAGCTTCTGTGCTTGGCCAAGAGCGCAGCATGAGATGTTCGCGGCAATCCCGACCCCTCACTCAGTACATGGTTGACCATGGTCATGACGTCACACGCAGTGGGAGTGATCTAGATCACTAAATGTCGGGGTGACAGGGGGATGGGCTCGCACCATGACGTTGTGTGATCATTTCTTCTCGCCGTCAGCCGCTGCTTCGGCCGCTGACCCAGCTGTTTGTCGTTCTTGCGTCGTTCGTGTTGGCGGCATCGCCCACGGTGGCGGCTGATGGTGGCGTCGAACCATCCAGTTCCGCCCAGTGCGCCAGTGGGCAGATGTGTTTCTGGGCCGGATCGGGTTACAGCGGCCAGTTCTATGCCCGGTCAACGACCGGCACGCTCCCTGTTTCCATGGCACGATCGTTGTGGAACCGCACTGGTGTGGCGGTGCGGGTGTACGCGACGTCGAACGGGAGCGGATCAAGCACATGCCTGGCAGCGGGGGCCATGCAGTCGGTGACCACACTCGCGACGGGGTCGATGAGGGTCCTGCCGACGACGACCTGCTAGATCCCACCCCCCGTT
>RZYE01000689.1 GCA_009930425.1 Actinomycetota bacterium
AGTGGCGAGGGCGTGGATCTTCTCGGCGTCGTCGACCTGGACACAGACGCACGCCTGAAGACCACCGTTGTCGCGACGCACGATGTAGAAGGCGGTGCTGTCGGTCAGCTGGTTGCCGAGGGCATCGTAGAAACGCCAGCGCACGTGGATGAGTGTGATGAGGTCGGTGAGACGCTCGATCTTCAGGCATTCATAGCCGACGGAGGCCAGGCCGAGCTTGCGATACAGGGGGTAGGACCGTTCGAGGCCGCGGGCCATGGCGTCGCGATCGTCCAGGACGCCGGCGAACCGATCGTCGAGGATCATTCCGGGTGTAGACCAGAGGCTGGCAGCGGCCTGGGAGTCGAAGTCGGTCAGCGTGGCGGCGTAACGGCTCAGGAAGGCGTCGACCTCGGCGTCAGGCTGGTTCACGTTACGACTGTAGGGGCGGATCCCTCGGGCGTACGGGCAACAGTGTCACTGACGGCCATCACCTGCGCGGGCGCTCCAACGCGGCGCCGATATCCGCATCGGCACGGCGGTCACACACAAGGTGCGGCAGAAGAGTACGTCGCCTTCCGGTGCCACAACTTGTCGTCGGTACGTCTGGGTCGGCGATCATTTGGCCGCGCGGTGACCTCCTCGCTCTCTTCTACTTGCGCACGGCCCCATTGATTGCTCGATCGACTCCGTAGACCCCGAGTTCGAGCAGGCGATCGAGGATATCGAGGAGCGCCGTGATGCGCGCTTGGTCCCGGGTCTGAGCTAACCCGCGGACCACCAGATCCGAGATGTAGTGAGCGTCACCGGCAGCACCGGTCCGCAGGTCAGCCACGTCTTCGCCATGGATGTTCAGAAAGCGGTGAGCGGCGAGATCCACTAGATCGTCGACCCTGTCTGGCGCTTCTTGCATCGTGATGAGTAGTTGCGGGGTGGCGTGCACGTAGCTTGGTGATGCGATCAGTTCAGCCAGGAGCTGGGCGTAGGGGCGTAGGTCCTCTCCGCGCAGGTTCTCGGCCAGG
>RZYE01000020.1 GCA_009930425.1 Actinomycetota bacterium
ACGCCGTCCGGACCGATCTTGCCCAGCTTGTCGATGGCGCGCAGGGCTCCCTCGACGTCGGCGATGCCCACGGCCTCGTAGAACCCCTGGCTCACCTTCCGGTTGTTCACCCCGATGCGGAACGCGGGGATCGGCAGGCCCTTCAGCGCCTCGGCGACGACGATGGGGAGTTCCACCTCGTACTGGAAGGGGATCGAGTCCTGGCAGACCACGTCGATGTCCGCCTGCGTGAACTCCCGGAACCGGCCGTCCTGGGGCCGCTCGCCACGCCATGCCTTCTGGATCTGGTACCGCTTGAACGGGAAGGCGAGATTGCCGGTGTTCTCGAGGATGTACCGGGCCAAGGGGACCGTCAGGTCGAAGTGGAGCGCGAGCTGCCGCTCCCTGCTGGTCTCACCCTCGTCGTGCAACCGCCGCAGCACGTAGACCTCCTTGGAGGTCTCGCCCTTGCGGAGCAGGTCCTCCAGCGGTTCGACCGCCCGAGTCTCGATCCCGGCGTAGCCGTGCAGTTCGAAGGTCCGGCGGACGTGGTCGAGGACGTGCTGCTCGACGACTCGGCCGGCAGGGGGCCACTCCGGGAAGCCGGACAGGGATTGACGAGCCATGGAACCATTCTCGCAGACGGCAGGGGCGCCTCAGCGGCGGGAGGCCAGGAACGGGTTCGTCGCGAGCTCGTGGTGCCAGGTGCTCCCCGGGCCGTGTCCGGGCAGGAGCCATGTCCGGGGATCGACCACCTGCCGCAGGGTGCGCAGCGTCCAGGCCATCACGTTGGCATCCCCTCCCGGCAGGTCCGTCCGACCCACCGAGCCACGGAACACCACGTCACCCGTCAGTGCCAGGGGCTGCGGCTCCCCCGACGACGGCGCACCCACCCAGGCGGCGACGTGCTGCGGCCACGTCCCGGACAGGAGGTACACGGAACTCCCCTCGGTGTGGCCGGGGGCGGGCACGGCACGAAGCGCGAGTCCGGGGACCAGTTCGGCTCCCCCACCCTCGAAGAACGCGCTGTCGAGTTCCCGGATGTTCGCCGGCCGGTGCCACCCCTGGAGTCCCAGCGCGGCGAGGAGGTCCGGCGGCGTGCCTCCCAGCGGGTCCTCCATCCGGTAGCGGTCAGGGGAGGGCACGTGGACCGGGGCGTCCCCCGCCACCTCGGCGGCATCCCACACATGGTCGGGGTGGGCGTGGGTGAGGAGCACGCAGCCGAGCGTCAGCCCGTGGCGCTCGTGGACCTCCCTGACCGGCCCCGCCGTACCGCTGCCCGGGTCGACCACCACGGAGATCCCCGAGCCGGCCAGCACGTAGCAGTTCTCGCTGAGGGCATCGGCCACGATTCGCTCGACGATCACTCCCCGAGTCTAGCCACCGAGGTCCCGTGGCAGGTTCCCACGCCTGCAATAGACTGGCGGTCGACCCGCTGTGCGGGGGAAAGCGCGACGCCTGCTCGGAGGGGCCCCGCCCCGTCCGTCATCGAAGGAGTGACCACCATGAGCGAGACTCCCACCACGAGAGAGACCGAGGCCGTCCCTGAGACCGAGGCCGTCCCCCAGACGGAGGCCGTCCCAGGGCCGGACGACGCCACGGTCGTCCCGGAGGAGACCCCCGCGGTGGAGGAGGCGCTCACCTTCGACCAGCCGACCGGCGATGCCGAGCCGGACGAGGCGCCCGCCGTCGAGCAGGAGGCCAGGGTCGAGGAGGCAGCTGCGGTCGAGGAAACGGCCGCCGTCGAGGAGACGCCCGCCGTCGAGAAGGCACCCGCTCCGGCTCCCGCCCCGCGGCCGCACGCCGGTCCTCGCCCGCCGGTCAGGAAGGTCGCGCCGCCGAAGGAGGTCCCCATGGATCCCCACGACGCGGCCGAGGCCGCCCAGTGGGGCCGGGTGGAGGAGGACGGCACGGTGTGGGTGCGCGAGTCCTCCGGCGAGAGGGTGGTCGGGCAGTTCCCCGATGTCGAGGCGGACGAGGCACTCGCCTTCTACGTCCGTCGGTTCCTGGACCTCGTCGCCCAGGTCAAGCTCTTCGAGTCGCGGCTGGCCCACATCTCCACGCGTGAGATCGACCAGACCCTGAAGTCCCTGCGGGAGCAGCTCGCCGAGCCGCAGGCGGTCGGGGACCTGGAGGGACTGCGCCAACGCCTCGCACTGGCGGAGGAACGCGCGATCGAGCGCCGCAGCGAGATCCAGGCCGAGCGGGAGGCCGCCAAGGCGGAGGCGTTCGCCGCACGGGAGGAACTGGTGGCGGCCGCCGAGGCGATCGCAGGCCAGGATCCGCGGTCCACGCAGTGGAAGCACTCCTCCGAGGAACTGCGCCGCCTCCTGGACGCCTGGAAGGAGGCCCAGAAGTCCGGGCCGAGGCTGGACAAGCCACGGGAGGACGAGCTCTGGAAGCGCTTCTCGAAGGCCCGCACCACCTTCGACCGGCACCGCCGGCAGTGGTTCGCGGACCTCGACGCCGCGCAGGATGCCGCCAAGAAGGCCAAGGAGGCCCTCATCGCCCGCGCCGAGGCACTGTCCACCTCCACCGACTGGGGGCGCACCTCGGGCGAGTACCGCGAGCTCATGGCAGAGTGGAAGGCCGCCGGCCGGGCACGCCGCAGCGATGACGACGCCCTGTGGGAGCGGTTCCGCGCCGCCCAACAGCGCTTCTTCGACAACCGCGACTCCCAGAACCGGATCGTCGACGCCGAGTACGGCCAGAACCTCGAGGTCAAGCTCGCCATCCTCACCGAGGCCGAGGCCCTCCTGCCCGTGAGGGACGTCAGGGCGGCACGCGCCACGCTCCGCACCCTGCAGGACCGGTGGGACGCCGCCGGCCGGGTTCCCCGTTCCGAGGTGTCGAGGGTCGAGGGTCGCATGCGGGCGGTCGAGAAGGCGATCAAGGACGTGGAGGACCACGAGTGGCGCCGCTCCAACCCCGAGACCAAGGCCCGTGTCCAGGGCGCGACCTCGCAGCTGGAGAACGCCATCTCGGCCCTCGAGGACGAGCTGGCGGCGGCCGAGGCAGCCGGGGACGCGAAGACCATCGCGGCCGCCCGTGAGGCACTGGAGGCACGCCGAGCCTGGCTGGAGCAGCTGCAGCGCTCTGGCGACTGACTGACCCTGTGGACGGCCCCTGCGGGCCGGCGGTCCGACCTGCGACAGTTGCCGCATGTTCGCCTGGCTGTTACCCGACGCCGTGGAGCCGGTCACCCACGTCGATGCCCGTGACCAGCTGTTGCGGTACGCGCACTGCGACGGATCGGTGGGACCGACGTTGCGCCTCCCCCGCGACCTGGACCCGGCGGACCCGCACCGTGCGCTCGGGAGGACACTCCCCGCCGGAACGGTGGCGTGCCTCGCGACGGCCTGGGCGCTCCACCAGGGGCGGCCGTTGCCGGACGGCGGCCCCGACGTCGTCGCCTCACCGGGCCTGGAGACGGCGGCGGGCGTTCGAGCGCACGCGCTGGACGTCCCGGACAGCGACATCGTCACCGTGCGTGGACTGCGCCTCACCACCAGGATGCGGACGGCTCTGGACCTGGCGCGCCTCGCCCCGATCGAGGTCGCGGCACAGGCGCTGATCGACCTGCGCTGCCCTCGCGAACGCTTCGATGCCTACGTGGCGGCGCGGGTGGGCCGTGACCGGACCGATCGCGCGCTCGCGCTCAGTGCTGTGCTGCTTCGGCCGACCGCTTCCGGTTCCCCATGACGCGGTAGGCGTCGAGGACGCCATCGATCCGGCGGATCGCCGAGAGGAGGTGGCCCATGTGCTCGGTGTCGGCCATCTCGAAGGTGAAGCGGAGCGTCGCGAGCCGGTCCCGGGACGTCGTCGAGGACGCCGAGAGGATGTTGACGTGGTTCTCGGAGAGCACCCTGGTGACCTCGGAGAGGAGGCCGGTGCGGTCGAGCGCCTCGATCTGGATCTGGACGAGGAAGACGCCGGCCCCACCCTTCCCCCACGCGACCCTGATGATGCGCTCCGGTTCGTTCCGCAACTGCTCGACGTTCCCGCAGTCCTCCCGGTGCACGGAGATTCCCGAGCCGCGGGTGATGAAGCCGATGATCGGGTCGCCCGGGACGGGCGTGCAGCAGCGCGCGACCTTGACCCAGACGTCGGAGGAGTCCATCCCCTCGACGACGATCCCCGGGTCGCTGGTCCGCGAGCGGGACGCGGTCGCCGTGCCGGGGATGGTCGCCTCGGCGAGGTCCTCCTCCGCCCCGGCATCGCCACCGACCATGCGCACCAGCCGTGAGACGACCGTGTTCGCCGAGATGTGGTTCTCCCCGATCTCGGCGTAGAGGGCGGCCACGTCGGACAGCCGCATCTCGTCCGCGAGGGCGGTGAGCGACTCGTGGTTCATCAGTCGCTGCAGCGGGAGGTTCTGCTTGCGCATCGCCCGGGCGAGCTGGGCCTTGCCGGCCTCGATGGCCTCCTCGCGGCGTTCCTTGGTGAACCACGCCTTGATCTTGTTGCGCGCCCGGGGGGACGCAACGAAGTTCAGCCAGTCGCGGGACGGGCCGGCACCCTCGGCCTTGGAGGTGAACACCTCCACCGTGTCGCCGTTCTCCAGCTTCGAGTCGAGGGGGACGAGCTTTCCGTTGACCCGCGCACCCACCGTCCGGTGGCCCACCTCGGTGTGGACGGCGTAGGCGAAGTCCACCGGGGTGGCGCCACTCGCCAGGGAGATGACGTCCCCCTTCGGGGTGAACACGTAGACCTGGGATCCCGCCATCTCGTACCGCAGGGAGTCGAGGAACTCGGTGGGGTCGGCGGTCTCGTTCTGCCAGTCCACGAGCTGGCGCAACCATGTCATCTCGCGGGCGTCCGCCGTGTCGGCCTTCTGCGACTTGTTCGGATTCTCCTTGTACTTCCAGTGCGCCGCCACGCCGTACTCCGCGCGGCGGTGCTGGTCATAGGTGCGGATCTGGATCTCGACCGGCCGTCCGCCCGGCCCCAGCACCGTCGTGTGCAAGGACTGGTACATGTTGAACTTCGGCATCGCGATGTAGTCCTTGAACCGCCCGGGCAGCGGCTTCCACCGGGCGTGCATGATGCCGAGCGCGCCGTAGCAGTCACGGACGGACTCCACCAGGACCCTGACCCCCACGAGGTCGTAGATGTCGTCGAAGTCGCGGCCCCGCATGATCATCTTCTGGTAGATCGAGTAGTAGTGCTTGGGCCGGCCCGTGACCGTGCAGCGGATGCCGGCCTCGGCGAGGTCGTTCTCGATGTTGCTCCGGACGCTCGCCAGGTAGGTCTCGCGCGCCGGCGCACGCTCGGCGACGAGGTGGACGATCTCGTCGTACACCTTGGGGTAGAGCGTCTGGAAGGAGATGTCCTCCAGCTCCCACTTGATGGTGTTCATGCCGAGCCGGTGCGCCAGCGGTGCGTAGATCTCGAGCGTCTCGCGTGCCTTCCGGGCCGCCGACTCCCCCGAGACGTACTTCCAGGTGCGCGCGTTGTGGAGCCGGTCCGCGAGCTTGATGACGAGGACCCGGATGTCACGGGACATCGCCACGATCATCTTGCGCACGGTCTCGGCCTGCGCGGCATCGCCGTAGGTCACCTTGTCGAGCTTGGTGACGCCGTCGACGAGGGCCGCGATCTCCTCCCCGAACTCGGAGCGGATCTTGGACAGCGGGTACCCGGTGTCCTCGACCGTGTCGTGCAGCAGCGCGGCCGCGAGGGTTGCCGGCATCATGCCCAGCTCGGCGAGGATGGTCGCGACCGCCACCGGGTGGGTGATGTACGGATCGCCGCTGCGCCGGACCTGACCCGAGTGCGCGCCTTCCGCGACCTCGTACGCCTTCAGGATGACGCTGATGTCCGCCTTGGGGTGATTCGCCCAGAGTGCGGCGACCAGCGGCTCGATCAATGGCGGGACGGTGTGGCTGCGGGCGCCGAGACGCACGAGGCGCGAGAGCATGCTCGGTACGGGGACGGACGCCGGCGCGTCCGCCTCGACCCTCTGCTCGTCCGTCATTGGACAATGGTACGACGGACGACGGCGGGACCGGTCCGGGCTCAGTACGCCAGCACGGACTCCACGTCGTAGCCCTCGAGCCGGGAACGGCCGTTCAGCTCGAGCAGCTCCATCAGCATCGCGAGGCCGATCACCTCACCACCGGCGCGCTCCACGAGGTCGACCGAGGCCCGGGCCGTCCCACCCGTTGCGAGCACGTCGTCGATGACGAGGACGCGTTGGCCGGCGTGGATCGTGTCCGGGCGCAGCTCCATCCGAGCGGTGCCGTACTCCAGGGCGTAGTCGACCCCGATCACCGGACCGGGAAGCTTCCCGGCCTTGCGGACGGTGATCATGCCGACCCCGAGATGGAGGGCGAGGGGCGCCGCGAGGATGAAGCCGCGGGACTCGAGCCCCGCGACGGCATCGACCCGGCCCTCGTAGTGCTCGGCGAGCGCGTCGATGAGTGCGCCGAATGCCGCACCGTTCGCCAGCAGCGGCGTGATGTCCCGGAACAGCACGCCCGGGCTGGGGTAGTCCGGGATCTCCCGGATGTTGGCCTGGACGATCTCGGCCAGGTCGGTCAGCGGATGGGTCATCGTTGATCCTTCTTCCTCCGTCTGGGCTGGGCCGACTGGCCCAGGTGGCCCCCTGGGATGACTGTGGTGCCGAGCACGCTGGCCGCCATACGGTCGCTCGTGGCCTCGCCCCGCTCGGCGCGCTCCGCCCGGTTGCGCTCCACGCGTGCACTGTGGGAGGCCAGCCCCGACTCCCGGGCACGGAGTTCCACGAGGAGCGGGGTGGCGATGAAGATCGAGGAGATCGTGGAGACGATCATGCCGATGAACAGTGCGAGGGCGATGTCGCGCAGCGTCCCGGCGCCCAGCAGCAGGACGCCCACGAAGAGGATGGACGCCACGGGGAGGACTCCGACCACCGAGGTGTTGATCGACCGCACCAGGGTCTGGTTGACCGCCAGGTTGGCAGCCTCCGCGTAGGTGACGCGATCCTGGTCCTGGAGCCGGGCGGTGTTCTCCCGGACCTTGTCGAACACGACCACCGTGTCGTACAGCGAGTAGCCGAGGATGGTGAGGAAGCCGATCACGGATGCCGGCGTGATCTCGAACCCGATGAGCGCGTAGAGGCCCACGGTGATCACGAGGTCGTGGAGCAGCGCCGCCACCGCCGCGACTGCCATCTTCCACGTCCGGAAGTACGCCGCCATGACGAGCGAGACGAGCACCAGGAAGAGCACGAGCCCCTGCAGGGCCTTCTGGGTGACGTCGGCACCCCACGAGGGCCCGATGTAGGTTGAGGTCACCGCCTCGGTCCCGATGTCGTAGGCCTCGGCGAGCCCCGCGCGCACCGCGGCGATCTGGTCCGAGTCGAGTTCTGTGGTCTGCACCCGCAGGGTGGAGCCACCGACGGTCGTGATCCGGGGCGCCTCCGTGACGCCCTCCGCCGTGAGCACCTCTCGGGCGGGGTCCCCTGACGTGTTGGTCACGCCCGAGAGCGTGAACTCGGAACCGCCACGGAACTCGATGCCCGGGTTGAGGCCCCGCACGCCGAGGATGAGGAGGGACAGCGCCATCAGCGTCAACGCGATGGCGAACCAGAGCCGCCGTCGGGCGATGATGGGGAAGGAGCGCTTGCCGGTGTAGAGGTCGTTGCCGAACCTTGCGAAACTGGGCATCAGCGCTCCTCCTCCTGGCCGGCCGCCACGCGCGCGGCCTCCTTCTCACGGGCGGCCTCGGCTGCTCGCCTCTCCGCGATGGTCATCGGGCCGGACCTCGCGGCTGGGGCGCGGAAGGAACCGCGGCCGCGGTAGGTGAGGGCCGAGGCGCCCAGACGCTCCGGGTCGAGGCCCGAGAGGCGATGCCCCTGCCCGAAGAAGCGGGTTCGGATGAGGAGCTGCATCAGGGGGTGCGTGAACATGACGACCACCGCCAGGTCCACCACCGTCGTGAGGCCGAGCGTGAAGGCGAAGCCCCGCACCCCGCCGACCGCGAGGAAGTAGAGCACCGTGGCGGCCAGCAGGTTGACCGCGTCCGAGACGATGATCGTCCGGCGTGCACGCTGCCACCCGAACTCGACAGCGTCCTGCAGGGACCTGCCCTCCCGGACCTCGTCTCGCACCCGTTCGAAGTACACGATGAACGAGTCCGCGGTGATGCCGATGGCGACGATCAGGCCGGCGACTCCGGCGAGGGACAGCCGGTACCCGGTCGTCCAGCCGAGCAGCGTGATCATGAGGTAGGTGATGAGGGCCGCGACGGTCAGGCTTGCCGCGGCGACCACGGCCAGGGCCCGGTACTGGAACATCATGTAGAGCAACACGAGCCCCAGTCCGATCACGCCGGCGAGTACACCGCGCTGGAGCTGTTCCAGACCGAGGGTCGCGGAGATCTGCTCCTCGCTCTGCACCTCGAAGTTCAGCGGCAGGGAACCGAAGTTGAGCTGGTTGGCGAGTGTCGCCGCTGACTCCCGGTCCAGCGATCCGGAGATCTGCGCCTGCCCGGTGGGGATGGGGTCGTCCACCGAGGGCGCCATGACGACGAGTCCGTCGAGGACGATCGCGAACTGGTCCTGCGGCGAGGGCAACTGCGAGAGGCGGGTGGTGGCCTCTGTGAAGTTGTCGGTCCCCTCCCCGTCAAATGTCATCGTCACGATCCAGTTGTTGGTGGTCGTGCCCGTCGACGTGGTCTCGAGTCCCGAGGCGGCCTGGGTGATTTGCGTGCCCTCCACGTCGGCCGGACCGAGCGCGTACTTCGCCGATCCGTCGAACGCACACGCCACCGCCGGACCGGCCGGGTCGAAGGTGTCGCCCCCGGCGAGGTTGGCGGGATCGAGGCAGTCGAGTACGTAGTACTCGAAGGCGAGTTGCTCGGTGAACCAGAGGGTGGAGGAGTTGTCGGCCGGCTCGGAGGCCGGGGTGGCGGACAGCACGCCGTCGGAGTCGGCGTCCGCGGCGGTGAAGGCCGCCGCCTCGATCTCCTCGCGCGTCCAGGTGCGCGCCGTCTCGGTGGGGTCCGCCGTCGCAGTGGGTTCGGGGGTCGCAGTGGGTTCGGAGGTCGCAGTGGCCTCGGAGGTCGGTTCCGCCGTGGGCTCCGGGGTCGGTTCGGCGGTCGCGTCGCCGGCACCGGGGTCGGTGATCGTGGAGTCGGCCTCGCCGGCCTCCTCCTCGAGGGCCTCGAGCGCACCCGGGTCGATGGTGGCCGGGGAGCCGATGAACAGAACCGGCCGGAAACGGAGCTGGGCGGACTGGCGCACGAGGTTCAGCGTGGCCTCGTCAGGCTCACCGGGCAGCGCGACGACGATGTTCTGCTGGCCCTGGCGGGTGATCTCGGCCTCCGCCACGCCGGAGGCGTCCACGCGCTGCCGGATGATCTCGATCGCCTGGTTGATGTCGTCCTCGCTGATCTCGGAGCCGTCCTCGGTCCGGGGAGTCAGGATCAGCTGGGTGCCACCCTCGAGGTCGAGGGCGAGCTTCGGGGTCAGGGAGGCGTCGGAGACCCTCGACCCGATGACGATGGAGACGAGGATGACGAGGACGGCCGCGAAGAGCCCGATGATGGGGCGTGCGGGCCGTGGGGTCTTCACGGGCAACGGTCTTCTTCTCTGTTGGCGGGAGTGCTACTGGGTCCGGTCCTCGGGGCGCGGCCCGTCGACGGCGCCATCCTCCTCCACCGCGTCCTCGACGGCGGCGAGAGGTGGCTCCTGGGCCCCGAAGATGGCGTCCTTGTGCCACATCGTCTCGGCGCCGGACGGACTCTCGAGCGTGACCGTGTCGCCGTCGATGTCCACCACGGTGCCGAAGAAGCCGGAGTGCGTCCGCACCGAGTTGCCGACGACGATGGCGGCCATCCGCTGCTCACGAAGCTGCGCGGTCTTCTTCTTCCCAAAGTAGTTCATCGCCACGAACAACAGGAGCATGAAGATGAGCATCAACAAGAACGGGTCTAACACGGGTCTTCTCCTCACAGGCGCTGAAGGTCCTCGCACATTCTAGGTGATGGGCCATGCCGCCCCTAATCACCCGCCAGCGGTTGAACGCACGTCAATCGAAGAGCGTCCCGCCGTCCGGAGGCCGGATCCCCACGTGCGCGAAGCCTGCCGCCGTCGCCACCCGGCCCCGGGGAGTCCGGCTCATCATGCCCTCACGCACGAGGAACGGCTCCACCACCGTCTCGACCGTCTCCGGCTCCTCGCTGACGGACGCAGCCAGGGTTCCAAGGCCGACGGGGCCACCATTGAACCGCCGGCACAGCGACGTCAGCACCGACTGGTCGAGCCGGTCGAGGCCGCGCTCGTCCACCTCGAACAGGGCGAGTGCGCTCTGTGCCGCGTCCATGTCCAGCTGGCCGTTGCCTCGGACCTCCGCCCAGTCCTGGACGCGCCGCAGCAACCTGTTGGCGATGCGGGGCGTGCCCCGGGAACGGGACGCCAGTTCGCTCGCGGCGTCCCCGTGGAGGTTGACGCCGAGGAGCGAGGCGGAACGGTGGAGCACCTGCTCGAGCTCGGCGTCGGAGTAGAACTCCAGGTGACCGGTGAGGCCGAACCTGTCCCGCAACGGCGCGGGGAGGAGCCCCACGCGGGTGGTGGCGCCCACCGCGGTGAAGCGGGGAAGCGTGAGCGGGATCGACGTGGCGCCGGGGCCCTTCCCCACCACCACGTCCACCCGGAAGTCCTCCATCGCGAGGTAGAGCATCTCCTCCGCGGCCCGGGCGAGGCGGTGGATCTCGTCGATGAACAGGACGTCACCCTCCTGGAGGGAGGACAGGATCGCCGCGAGATCCCCGGCGTGCTGGATCGCAGGTCCGGAGGTCAGCCGGAGTGACCCCTCACTCTCCGCGGCGATGATCATCGCCAGCGTCGTCTTGCCGAGGCCGGGTGGGCCCGAGAGCAGGACGTGGTCCGGGGCGCTCCGCCGCTGCCGGGCGGCGTCCAGGACGAGGGACAGCTGGCTGCGAAGGGTGGCCTGGCCGACGAACTCCGTGAGCACGCGCGGGCGCAGGGCTGCCTCCGCGGCCCGCTCGGAGTCGTGCGCCGCGGCGTCCGTCATCCGCGTCTCATCCACGGGAACCCGCCAGGTACTGCAGGGCGGAGCGCAGGGTGGCCGCCCGGTCCTGCGCGTGGTCGGCCACGGCGTTGACGGCGGCGGTCGCGTCCCGCACCGGCCATCCGAGCGCGGTCAGCGCCGCCACCACCTCCTCGTCCAGGGCGGCCGGTGCCGGGGCCGGGGACTCGCCGCTGGGCGCCCCCAGCTTGCCCGCCAGCTCGAGGACGAGGCGCTGTGCGACCTTCCGCCCGATGCCGGGCACTCGTTGCAGCACGTTCAGGTCCTCGCCCGCGATGGCGCGGCGCAGGTCGTCCGGCGTCAAAACCGCCAGGACGGCGAGGGCGAGGCGGGGACCGACGCCGGTGACGGTCTGGAGGGTGAGGAACGTGGCTCGCTCGTCGTCGTCCCGGAACCCGAACAGGGTGAGTGAGTCCTCGCGGACAACGAGCGTGGTGGCCAGGTGTGCGCGCTCCCCCACTCGCAGTCCCGCGAGGGTGGTGGGCGTGGCGATGCAGGACAGGCCGACGCCACCGACGTCGACCACGGCGTGGTCGAGCCCGAGGGCCGCCACGGTGCCGGTCAGTGATGCGATCACGGGCGTCTCCGATGGAACAGGTGTACGAACGACTCTAGCGCAGGTAGTCCCCGCGGGACGCGTTGGCCGGCCGGCGTGCCGCCCGCTCCGCCTCCGCCCACGCACGTTGCGCCTCCGTCTGCTCCGGCGAGCCCGTCGCCGTCGGGGAGCCGAGCCGCCACGAGTGGCAGATCGCCAGCGCCAGGGCGTCCGCGGCGTCGGCCGGCTTCGGCGCGGTTGCGAGGCCGAGCACGCGGGCGACCATGTGCTGCACCTGGCCCTTGGGTGCGTTGCCGTAGCCGGTCACGGCGGCCTTCACCTCCGAGGGGGTGTGCAGGCCGACCGGGATGCCGCGGGCAGCGGCGGCCACCATCGCCAGGCCGGCCACCTGGGCGACGCCCATGACGGTGGGGACGTTGTGCTGGGCGAACGCGCGCTCGATGGCGACGGCGTCGGGCCGGTGCTCGTCCATCCACGACTCGAGCCCTCGCGAGATCGCGAGGAGCCGGTCCTCGGCGGCGGCGCTGGCGGAGGACCGGATCACGCCCACCGCGACGAGGCGAGGAGGCCTGCCGGCCTCGATCACGCCCACCCCGCAGCGCGTGAGCCCGGGGTCCACCCCGAGGACGCGCATCAGTCCTCGTCGTCGAGCGCCGCCATGACCTCGTCGGAGGCGTCGAAGTTCGCGAACACGTTCTGGACGTCGTCGCTGTCCTCGAGTGCGTCGATGAGCTTCATGATCCGTCGGGCGCCGTCCACGTCCACCTCGATCTGGGTGGCCGGGACGAACTGCACCTCCGCCGAGTCGTAGTCGAGGCCGGCGTCCTGCAGGGCGGTGCGCACCGCGACGAGATCGGTGGCCTCGCACTGCACCTCGAAGGCCTCCCCCAGGTCCTCGACCTCCTCGGCACCCGCGTCGAGGACCGCCATGAGGACGTCGTCCTCCGTCAGGCCGTCCGCCTTGGGCACCACGATCACGCCGCGGCGGGAGAAGAGGTAGGAGACGGAGCCCGGGTCCGCCATCGAGCCGCCGTTGCGGGTGAACGCCACCCGCACGTCCGAGGCGGCCCGGTTGCGGTTGTCGGTGAGGCACTCGACCAGTACCGCGATCCCGCCGGGACCGTAGCCCTCGTACATGATGTTCTGGTAGTCGGCGCCGCCGGCCTCGACCCCCGAACCGCGCTTGACGGCGCGGTCGATGTTGTCCGCCGGGACGGAGTTCTTCTTCGCCTTCTGGATGGCGTCGAACAGCGTCGGGTTCCCCGCCGGGTCGCCGCCCCCGGTGCGGGCCGCCACCTCGATGTTCTTGATCAGGCGCGCGAAGAGCTTGCCGCGCTTGGCGTCGATCGCCGCCTTCTTGTGCTTGGTCGTGGCCCACTTGGAGTGACCGGACATCACGTTCTCCTTCTCGGTGGGTGGGAATGGGGGCGGGGGCGCGGGGGCCCCGTGACTGGCACGATCCTACCCGCCCGTGCCGACTCCCCCACGGTCACGCCCAGTCGACCCCCGGTGACTGGTGCCACGCCAGGCCTGTCGCGGTCCAGCACCGGCCGCGGGCGGGCACACGCGAGGCGAAGTCCTCCCAGTCGCGTTTCCCGGCCCCCACCCACGCGGCCTCGGCGACGGCGGCGAGCCGGGGCAGCAGCATCGTCGTCAGGTCGTCCCGGGTCCGGAGGGTCTCGGAGAAGAGGCAGGCCTCGATCCCGGCGATCCGGTCCTCCCCGACCCCGTGCACCACGGCGAGGGGGTCCCAGTCGTGGGAATCGCGCAGTTCCGTGGTCCCGGCCCAGTCGAGACCGAGCGGGAAGTCCGCGGAGTACCTCATGTCCAGGTAGACGGAGGACGCCGGCGAGAGCAGCAGCCGTGCGCCGGCGTGAACGGCGGCGACGACGTCGTCGACCGGGGCACGCTCGTCCCACCACTGCAGGACGGATCCGCGAGGGAGGCCCGCCGACGCCGCCTCCTGCCAGGCGACCACGCTGCGACCGGCAGCCACGACGTGCGCTGCGGCCGCACGGACGAGGTTCGCGTACTCGTCCCCTGGCATCGCCGGGGGTTCGTCACCCCCGACGTGGACACGGTCGGTGGCAAGGCCCGCGACGAAACCGAAGACGTCGCGCAGGAAATCCGCGGTCGTGGGCGCGGAGGCATCCAGCCGGGAGAAGCCGACCTCCGTCCCGGTGTGCTCCGGTGGTGCGACGCCGTCCGGGTTCAGGCCGGGAATCGCGTGCAGCGCGGCATTGACATGGCCAGGAACGTCCACCTCGGGGATCACCGTCACGCCGCGACGTCGAGCGTACCCGGTGAGGCGGGTCAGGTCCTCGGCCGTGTAGAAGCCGCCGGGGCCTCCCCCACACCCACCCGAGCTCGACAAGCCCGTGAGGTCCGGCCAGCCGGGCACCTCGATGCGCCACCCCTGGTCGTCCGTCAGGTGGAGGTGCAGCACGTTCATCCGGAGGTCGGCGAGCAGGTCGACGACGAGTCCGAGGTCCTCGACGGGGAAGAAGCGCCGCGCGACGTCGAGGGAGAGTCCACGCCAGGCGAACCGCGGTGCGTCGACGATGTCGAGGCACGGGACGATGGGGCCGGCGTCGTCCAGCACCTGCCGCAGGGTCGCCGCGCCGGCCAACTGGCCCTGGGTGGACGTGGCGGTGATCTCCACCCGCTCGACACCGATCGAGAGGCGGTAGGCCTCCCGGATCCGCCAGTCCGGGTCGTGCGGCGTGGCGCCGACCTCGGCCGGTCGATCGGTCAGCCGGAGCTCGAGCGGGACCGGGCCCGGGCGCACTCGTACTGCCGCGAGGACTCCGTCCACCTCCCCCGTCCCGATGACATCGAACCCGGCGGAGAGGTCGATCCGGCCGCCCGTGAGCTGGAGCGAACGGGGCTTTGGGACCACGGCGGGGATGTCGCGCCCCTGGCGGCGCTTCACTCCCGTGAGCCCCGCACCATCCGGGCGAACTCGGCATGCATCCGCGTGTCCCCGCCGAGTTCCGGGTGGAACGAGGTCGCGAGGAGCGCCCTCTGGCGCACCGCGACGACCCGCGCCGTCTCCCCGACGGCGGCCAACACCTCGACCCCCTCTCCCACCTCCTCGACCCAGGGCGAACGGATGAAGACGGCGTGGAACGGCCCACCGGCGAGGCCCGCGACCTCGACATCCGCCTCGAACGAGTCCACCTGGCGGCCGAAGGCGTTCCGGCGCACCGTCATGTCGATGCCGCCGAGCGTGCGCTGGTCGGCGCGGGAGTCGAGCACGCGATCGGCCAGCAGGATCATGCCCGCGCACGAGCCGTAGACCGGGAACCCGGCCGCGATCCGCTCCCGCAGCGGCTCGAACAGGCCGAACGCGCGGAGCAGCTTGTCGATGGTGGTCGACTCGCCGCCCGGCAGGACCAGGCCGTCGACGGCGTCGAGTTCGCCCAGCCGGCGCACCGGCACCGCGCTGGCCCCCACTGCCTCCAGCGCACGGGCATGCTCCCGGACATCTCCCTGCAGGGCAAGCACGCCGATGGTGATCATCGCGTGTCCTGCCGGTTCAGCTCGCGGACGGAACCGTCCCAGCCGGGGTGCAGGTCGAGGGCGAACGTCGCCAGCTCCTCCGGGAAGAGTTCGCCGGTAAGTCCGGCGATCTCGGCCACCGGAACCCAGCGCTGGTCCAGCATGAACAGCCTCTCCGCGGCGGTCCAGCCGCTCGCGTCGAGGTCCGCCCCGGTGATGGCAGCCCGGAAGAACACCTCGTCCTGGTGCACCCACTCCCGCGCGAAGTCGAAGATGGCGCTGCGCACCGCGACCGGGCCCTCGAGCAGCGAGGAGTCGAGCACGATGCCGGTCTCCTCGGCGAGCTCGCGGGCCGCCGCCGTGCGCGGGTCCTCGCCCGGACGGATCCCGCCCCCCGGCGTGAACCACCACTGCCGATCGGGCTCGTCGATGTCGTGGCCGCGTTGCAGGAGAAGCCTGCCGGCGCCGTCGAAGAGGAGGACACGGGCACCGCGGCGGTGGAGCATTCCGTCCTCACCCCGCACCCACTCGTCGGAGAAGTAGCTCACCACCCGCGCTCGGCGAGACGGTGGGGGGACGGAATGTCGTCCACGTTGATCCCGACCATCGCCTCACCCAGGCCGCGCGAGACCTCCGCGATGACGCCCGGGTCGTCGAAGAACGTGGTGGCCCTGACGATCGCCGCGGCACGCCGCGCAGGGTCGCCGGACTTGAAGATGCCGGAACCCACGAACACGCCCTGGGCGCCGAGCTGCATCATCATGGCCGCGTCCGCAGGGGTCGCGATCCCACCGGCGGTGAACATCACCACGGGAAGCTCCCCGGTGGAGGCCACCTCGCGCACGAGGTCGTAGGGCGCGGCCAGCTCCTTGGCGGCGAGGAAGAGCTCGTCCTCCGGGAGGGAGGTCAGGCGGCGGATCTCGTCGCGGATGGTGCGCATGTGGGTGGTGGCGTTCGAGACGTCGCCGGTGCCGGCCTCGCCCTTGGAGCGGATCATGGCGGCGCCCTCCGTGATGCGCCGCAGTGCCTCCCCGAGGTTCGTGGCGCCGCACACGAAGGGCACGGTGAAGGCCCACTTGTCGATGTGGTGCGAGTAATCGGCAGGAGTCAGCACCTCGGACTCGTCCACGTAGTCCACGCCGAGCGCCTGCAGGACCTGTGCCTCCACGAAGTGGCCGATCCGTGCCTTGGCCATGACGGGGATGGAGACCGCCTCGATGATGCCGTCGATGAGGTCGGGGTCCGACATACGGGCGACCCCGCCCTGGGCGCGGATGTCCGCCGGCACGCGTTCGAGCGCCATGACCGCGACCGCACCCGCGTCCTCCGCGATCCGCGCCTGTTCGGGGGTGACCACGTCCATGATCACGCCGCCCTTGAGCATCTCGGCCATGCCGCGCTTGACGCGGGTGGTGCCGGTGGTGGGGTCCATTGGTCTCTCCTGTCAGGGGGTGGAAGTCAAGCGTAGAGCGCGTGCCGTGCCGCGGTCAGGTCGTGCAGCTGGCGCGCCTGGTCCTGGCCCGCCGAGCTGGGGATGCGTCCGGTGGCGAGCCGCTCGCGCGCGTAGGCGAGGTTGGTGGCCTGCCGCTGGAACTCCGCCATCTGGGCTCCGCGGCCGAACGACGCCGCCCACGCCCGGGCACGGCGCCGCTCCCCGAGGGAGGCGACCATCGCCGCCTCGTACGGGTCGAGCCAGCCCGCCGCCGCGTACTCCCCGAGCCGGTGGCGGATCACCGCCGCCTCGCGGGAGTGCAACCAGAAGATCAGGCCCACGAGGCCGATGAACATCGGGACCTGGAGCACGAAGTAGAGGCTGATGTAGCGGCCGGAGAGGGTGGAGAAGTTCCACAGCGCGTGCAGCAGGATCGCTCCGGTGAGTCCCGCCGGGAACAGCCAGACCCACGCGGTACGGGAGCGCTCCCGGGACGCGATCCCGAGTGCGATTCCCGTCATGGCGGTGAACACCACGTGCGCGAAGGGCGACATGACGGCACGTGAGAAGAAGACGGCGCCGAGCGCCTCACCGTACTGGGCGAAGTAGAGGATGTTCTCGACGAAGGCGAAGCCCGCCGCGACCGTGGCGCCGTAGACGATGCCGTCCACGGGTCCGTCGAAGCTGTGGTGCCGCCACAGCAGGATCCCGAGGACCCCGAGTCCCTTGGTCACCTCCTCGACCACGGGCGCGACGACGGCGGTCGAGAGGACGAGCTGGCCGAACGCGGAGAGTCCACTCAGCTCCGCCCCGAGCGTGAACGCGGTGTTGAACACCAGCGAGATACCGGTTGCGACGCCGGCCCCCCAGAGGAACGCCGCCAGGAGGGTGGCCCGCGGCTCCGGCTCCCACCGGTCCACCCACCGGATCCCGAGCAGGACCACGAGGAGCGGCAGGAAGGCGAGGACCCCGGCGAGCGTGGTGCTCGCGACGCCAGCCGTCCCCGCGATGACCGCGACCATCGCGAGCACGCCGGTCGCACCGATGCCGATGCCGATCACCTCCAGGACCTGGGTGGAGCGGCGGGGCGGTGGGACGGGGGCCCACCGCTGGGCCGGGGCGGTGCTCACCCCTCCCCCTCCGGCAGCGCGTCGTCCATGTCGAACGTGACGGGCATGGGCGCCCGGCCGGCGAGCCGGAAGGTCCGGACCGCCCAGCGCAGCCGCACCTGCCGGCTCTGGACCACCCTGGTGTTGTGCAGGGACCGGGCGATCGTGGCGCGGTACCACTGGGCAGTCAGCGCGCTCACGAGATCCTGCAGCTCGGCGTCATCCGCATTCTCCCGGCGGACCTGGGGCACGAGGACCCGCAGGACCCTGGACAGCTCGCTCTCCACCAGGGCGCGATCCCTCGTCTCCACAGCTCCGAGGGTGGGGATGGCCTCCCAGTTGGGATCGAGCCCGTCGGGGACGAGCGCACCCGGGTCCTGCAACGCGCGCGAGGCGATGTCCTCCAGGATCACCGACGACGCCGGGTCGAGCCGGCCGCTGCCTGCGATCGCGAGCGCCGTGGTCGCGCGTGCGTGGAGCAGCCGCTCCAGCGCCGCCCGGGAGCGGAGCACCTCGTTGTGGAGCCGGTCGGTGCGCGTGGCGAGCGAGACGAGGGCAGCGAAGGCCACGATGAGGACGAGGCTCACCCCCACCACCACCCAGGTCATCGACTCCATCGGGGGCCTCCCCTCCAGCCCAGCAGGCGCCGCGGCCGGGACGCCGGGACATCGATGCCCTTCGCGGACAGCACCGTGCCGTAGACCTCGAGCACCTTGGCGGCGACGGTGCCCCAGTCGTACTGCTCGACCCACCGGGTCGCGTGGGCACGCCGCTCCCCGGAGCCGTCGGTGAGGGCGGAGACGAGCACCCGGGCGAGGTCCGCGGAGTCGCCGACGGCGAACGGCGCCCCGGCCGCGCCGTCGTCGATGACGGCCCGGAAGGCCGGGATATCGCTCGAGACGACCAGGGCGCCGCCCGCCATCGCCTCGACGAGGACGATCCCGAACGACTCGCCCCCGGTCTGCGGGGCGACGTAGACGTCGACGGACGCGAACAGTGCCGCCTTCTCCGCCTCGCTGATGCCGCCGAGGAACTCGACGGTGGGATGCCCCCTGACGGCGGCGCGCGCCTCCGCTGCCTCGCCCCGGCCGGCGATCAGGAACCGGGCGTCGGGGATGGCGTCGAGCACGGCGGGGATGGCGCCCGCGAACACGGGCAATCCCTTGCGGGGCTCGTCGAGGCGGCCCAGGAAGGCGATGGTGGGGGCCGCGGCGCCGTGGCGGCGGCCCGCCCACTCCGCACGCGGCTCGACGCCCCGGAAGTCGCCGGTGAACACGCCGTTCGGGATCACGAAGGCGTCCCCGCCGAGATGGTCCGCCACCGTACGACGGGCGGCATCGGACACCGCGATCCGGGCATCGAGCCGCTCGAGCAGCGGCTGGACGGCCGGGGAGGCGACGTGCATGGCACGTGAGCGGTCCTGCGAGCTGTGGAAGGTCCCGACCGTGGGGAGCCGGGACTGCCAGAGCGCCAGCAACCCGAGCGAGGGGACGAGGGGCTCGTGGATGTGGAGGATGTCGAAGTTGCCCTCACCCAGCCACTTCGCGACCTTCGACGAGGCGAGCAGCCCGAAGTTGAGGCGCGCCACGGAGCCGTTGTACGGCACGGCGACGGAGCCTCCGGTGGGGACGACGAAGTCCGGGAGTTCCGTGGTGTCCTCCGCCGGCGCGAGCACCGAGACCTCATGGCCCTGATCGAGCAGGACGGTGGCGAAGTCACGGATGTGGAACTGCACCCCGCCGGGCGCGTCGAACGAGTAGGGGCAGACGATCCCGACCCTCACGGCCCCGCGTCCGTCCGTGTGAGGCGCCGCGGGTCGAGGTCCGCGGTGAACACCTTCTGGAGCATGTGCCAGCTCGTGGGGTACTGGCGGATGTGAGCGGTCAGCAGGTCCGCCCAGCGCTGGGTGTAGAGGCGCACGGCATCCGGCCCGGGGGGCGGCGGCTCGACCGGACCGATGAACTCCAGCACGATGCCCCACTTCCGTGGGCCGTGCACCTGGGGGATCCGCTCGCTCCGGATGGCCGCGAAGTACAGCGGCCGCCTGGTCGCGAGGGCCAGGGCGGCAGGTCCGACGGCGAGGCGGGCGGGTTGCCCGAGCAGGTCCACCTCGATCCCCGACCGGGTCAGGTCCCTGTCCGCGAGGAGGGCGACGATGCGCGTCCCGGAGCGGGCCCGCCGCACGAGCTCCCGGAAGACGTTGCCTCCCTTCTCGAGCGGGATGATCTCCGATCCCCAGCTCTCCCGGAGGGCGAGGAAGTCCTGGAAGAGGCGCTCGGGCTTCAGCCGTTCAGCGACGGTGAGCACGGTGGCGACGTGCTGCGAGGCCCACGCCCCTGCCATGTCCCAGTTGCCGATGTGCCCGAGCGCCACGACGACGGAGCCCTCCTCCAGATCGGAGGCCATCTGGTCGGGGACGATGCCCTGCACCCGCACGTGCAGTTCGTCGGAGGGCATCCCCTTCTGCATGAACAGCTCGGCGTAATACCGCATGTAGGACCGCATGCCGTCCCGGGAGAGCCGCCGGAGCTCGGCATCGGTGGCGTCCGGGCGCACGCGGACGAGGTTTCTCTCGAGCTGCCGGACTCCGTCACCGCCGCGCTGCCATGCCACGAGGGCGCCGGCGTCGAAGAGGGCACGGACCAGGGGTTCGGGAAGGAGCGGGACGATCCTCCACGCGACGGCGAAGGCCGTGCCGCTGTCAAGCGCCATGGCCCTGCACCTGCCGGTACACGGCCGCCATGCGCTGGACCACCGTGATGAGGCTCGCCACCGCCACCCAGCCGAGGGCGAGGGTGAGCACCCACTCCGGCAGCCCGAGCCCCAGCAGGAGGCACCCCAGCAGCGAGATGATGAGGCGATCGGTTCGCTCCGCGATCCCGACGGAGGCGCTGAGGCCGAGGCCCTCAGCCCGTGCCCGTGCGTAGGAGACGATCAGCGCGAGCGGCACGATGGCGAGGGCGAAGCCGAAGGTCCACGTCCCGAGCGTGCCGGGGATGCCGAGTGCGACGATCGCGATGGCGCTGTAGATGCTGGCGTCCCCGAACCTGTCCATGGTCGAGTCGAGGAACGCCCCCCAGGCGGAGTTGCGGTGCAGTTCCCGCGCCATGAGGCCGTCGATCGAGTCGGTGAGCAGGACGAGCCCGAGGAGCAGCGGTCCGGCGACGAGGTGGCCGCGCGCCAGCAGTCCGAAGGCCACGGCTGCGGTGGCCACGGTGCCGGCCACAGTGACGACGTCGGGCGGCACCTTCCAGCGCACCAGGGCCCGGGCGGCAGGGCCGAAGACCGCCGAGCTGAAGCCGCGGCCCCGCTGTCCGATGACCATCAGCGGCCTCCCCACGCGTCGGCGAGCATCTCACGCGTCTGCCCGAGCACCTGGGGCAACGCCTTCGTCCCGGCGAGGATGGGGAGGAAGTTGACGTCCCCGCCCCACCGCGGGACGACATGCTGGTGCAGGTGGGCCGCGATGCCCGCCCCTGCGACCGCGCCCTGGTTCATGCCCGTGTTGAAGCCGTCCGGCCGGGAGACCTCCGTGATGACCCGCATCGCGTCCGCCGTCAGCTCGGCCATCTCGGCCCGTTCGGCTGCGCTGAGGTCGGTGTACCACGCGACGTGGCGGTAGGGGCAGACGAGCAGGTGCCCCGGGTTGTAGGGGTACAGGTTGAGCACCACGTAGGCGAGCTCTCCGCGGTGCACGAGGAGGCCGTCGGAGTCGTTGCGCCCGGGCGTCCGGCAGAACGGGCACTCTCCGGAGGTGGCGTCCACCGGCTTGTCCTGCCCGTCGATGTAGACCATCCGGTGGGGCGTCCACAATCGCTGGAAGGCGTCCGGGACCCCCGCGAAGTCAGCGGCGTCCTCGATCCTCACGCATTCCTCCGCTGGCGCACGTGCTCGACGATCTCGGCGATCGCGTCGTCCACGGGGACCCCGTTGCGCTGCTCGCCGCCCCGCAGCCGGAAGGACACGGCGCCGGCGGCGACGTCGTCGCCCCCCGCGATGAGGACGAAGGGGACCTTCTGGGCGGCCGCGTTGCGGATCTTCTTGCCGAATCGGTCGTCCGAGGTGTCCAGTTCCGCCCGGATGCCCTCGGCACGCAGCCGGTCGACGACGCCGCGCAGGTAGTCGTCGAAGACGTCCGCCACCGGGATGGCGAGCACCTGGACCGGGGAGAGCCACGCGGGGAAGGCCCCGGCGTAGTGCTCCACGAGGA
>RZYE01000151.1 GCA_009930425.1 Actinomycetota bacterium
CCATGAACACCCCGCCGAACAGCATGATCGGCACCTGGACCATGATCGTGAACGTGATCATGAGGACGACCTGGATCTGCTGCACGTCGTTGGTCGACCTCGTGATGAGCGATGGCGGCCCGAACCGCGTGAGCTCGATCGTCCCGAACCCCTGGACGGTGCCGAAGACGTCACGGCGGATGTCCCTGCCCACGGACATGGCGGTGCGGGCCCCGAGATAGGCCGCGCCGATCGCGCAGCCCACCTGGACGGCGGAGATGGCGAGCATGACCGCACCGGTGTTCCAGATGAACGGGATGTCGGCCTGCACGACTCCCTGGTCGATGATGTCGGCGTTCAGCGTGGGCAGTGCCAGGGCGGCGATGGTCTGCAGGACCTGCAGCACGATCACCGCGTACACGGATCGCATGTAGGGGCGCAGGTAGCGCAGCGAGAGCTTGAACAGCACGAGCGTGCCTTTCCGGTGAGTCCGGGGCTCAGCGTACCTGACGGGGTGTCGCGAAAACCGTGATCGCCGACCCGTTCGCGCTCAGTGAAGGGTGACGGCGTACTCCGTCGCGATCAGGTGGCTCTCGCCGGGGGCGAGGACACTGGCGTTGGCGCCGACATTGGCGGTCTCGACGCAGACGAAGCCCGGCCACGCGTCGTCGGGAACGTCGGCCAGGCCCTTGACGGTCTCATCCCACGGGTTCCAGACGACGGTGTTGGCCGAGGACCGCTTCGTGATCGCGATGGTCCGGCCGAACCCGGGATCGACGATCTCGACCGGACCGGTGGAGTCGTAGACGCGGTCCGTGCGGTCGGTCAGGACGAGCGGACCCTCCTGCGAGGCGGGCGCGCCGATCACCTTGTCGAAGTAGCCGGCGCCCTCGAGGCCGCGGATCTCGATGCCGGAGACGTCCTTCACCGCGAAGTAGGTGTGCAGGGCCTCCTCGACGGTGAGGTCGGAGGTCCCCGTGTTGCGGGTGGTCAGTTCGAGAGCGAGCACGTCCCCGACGGTGACGGCGAGGGAGGCCTCCCAGCCGGGTTGGGTGAGGGTGAGGTGGAGGGTGACCGTGCCGTCGTCGTCGGCGGCGTCGGCCAGCTCCCAGCGCGCCAACCGCGCGGTGCCGTGCATCGGCTCCCTGTCGCCGTCCGGACCCTTCGAGAACCAGGGCAGGCAGAGCGGGATGCCGCCGCGGATGGGCGTGCCGGGGACGAAGCCGGAGTCGGGCGAGAGCCACAGCACGGGGTCCTGCCCGGCCGGAATCCAGGAGGTGACGTTCGCTCCGTGGAGGTGGACGGTCGCGCTGCCCTTCCCGGAGGACACGAGGACGACGGGGAGGCCGCCCTCGCCGATGGACAGTGACACGGTGGGGGGAAGTTCGCTCATGCCGGGAGCGTAACAACGATCACACGGGGCACACCGCCGGTTGCACGCGTTGCCACCTCCGTGTTGGGGCGATCCCGCTCGCCGTGGGACGCTGGGGCGGTGAGCGTGGCCATCTTCGACTTCGACGGCACCATCGCCGACTCCGGGCCGCAGATCCTCGGCTCGGCCCGTGCGACCCTCGAGAGCTTCGGTTACCCGGCCCCACCGGAGGAACGGCTGCGCCGCTTCGTGGGCCCCCCGATCCTGACCGGGATCACGGAGGTCCTCGGCGTACCGGCGGACCGGGCGGAGGAGTTCCGGGACGCCTACCGCGCCATCTACCTGGAGAGGATGACCGAGGCCGTCCTGTACCCCGGGTTGCCGGCACTCCTCGAGCAGCTCGCCGGGGCCGGGTGGCTGCTCGGCGTCGCCTCCTCGAAGCGCGAGGACCTCGTCCGGCGCATCCTCGAGGCCAAGGGACTCACCGAGCCCTTCGCCGTCGTCGCCGGGTCGGACATGTCCGAGCGGGGCGCCGCCAAGGCCCGCGTGCTCGAACGGGCGCTCGGGCTGTTCGCGGACCGCGGCATCGACGCCAGCCGCGCCGTCATGGTCGGGGACCGCCACCACGACGTCGACGGGGCGGCGGAGCACGGGTTGCCCACGATCTTCGTGACGTGGGGCTACGGGACGCCCGCCGAGGCCGAGCACGCCTGGGCGGTGGCCCACTCCCCCGCCGACGTCGCCCGCCTGCTGCTGGGCTGACACGCCTCCGGCACGCCACCACGCGAGCAGCGCGCTGGGGCACACTTGGGGGTGATGCCACGTTTCGCCCGGACCGCAGCCGCGATCCGCGCGGCCAGGGCGACCTACCGGTCGGGCCGCGCGGTGCGCAGTGCCGACCTGATCGTTCCCGAGACCGGGTACGTCCCGGTCCCGGTGCTGCGGCCCCGCCCCACCACGGCGGGACGGGTCTCGGTGCGCCGGGTCGCCGACGGTGGCTCCGGCCGTGGCGCACGCAGCAACGTGCCGCCGTGGCTGGCGAAGTTCGGCCTGATGAGCTGGTACCTGATCGGCATCATCATCGTCGTCTCGCTGGCGGTGTTCGCCACCACGCGGATCCAGTTGGTCTTCATCGCCGTGTTCGTGGCGCTCGTCTTCACCTCGGTCCTGAACCCGGTGGCCGACTACTTCGCACGGGCGATGCCCCGCCCCGTCGCCGTGGTGCTCGCCCTCCTCGCCTCGTTCCTGTTCTTCGCCGGCCTGCTGTACTACGTCATCTCCTCCGTGGTCGGCCAGTGGGACAGCCTCGCCCGCCGGTTCGAGGACGGCATCGGCACGATCCTCGACTTCCTCGAGAACGGTCCGCTGCCGTGGCACGTCACGCAGGACGAGGTCTACGACTGGGTCAACGACCTGATCCGCCAGTCCACCGAGTACATCCAGAGCAACGCCGGTGACCTCGCCGGGCAGGTGGTCTCCAACGCCGGCGCGGTTGCCCTCGTCTTCACGATCTTCGCCCTGAGCCTCTTCATCACGATCTTCCTGCTGCTGGCGGGGAAGCGGATGTGGCTCTGGTTCCTGAACCAGTTGCCCGCTCGCAACCGGGTGGGTGTCCACCGGGCTGCGAGCGCGGGGTGGTACACGTTCTCGGGGTACGCCCGCGGGACCATGATCGTGGCGACCGTGGACGGGATCCTCGCCTTCATCCTGCTGCTGGTGGTGGGGGTTCCCCTGGCGGCGCCGCTGGCCGTGCTCGTGTTCGTCGGCGCCTTCATCCCCCTCATCGGTGCCCCGTTGGCGATGATCGTCGCGGCCGTGGTCGCGCTCGCCACCGGAGGATTCCTCCAGGCGCTCATCGTGACCATCGGCGTGGCGATGATCGGGCAGATCGAGGGGCACATCCTGGAGCCGTTCGTCATGGGCAAGCAGGTCTCGCTCCACCCGGTGATCGTGGCCCTCGGGGTGACCGCGGGGACCTTCCTGGCAGGGCTGCTCGGGGCGATCATCGCGATCCCCCTGCTCGCCGTCATCTGGGCGGTGTTCACCACCCTGAGGACGGTGGATCCCCCTCTCCGCGAGATCCCCGACGTCACTCCCGGGCAGCCACGCCGGCCGCACGAGACCACCCGGGCCTCGCTGGTCGCCGGGGGTGGCACGCACCTCGCGCCGGTGGCGCGGCACCACCGGAAGGGTTCACCGGAAGTCCCGTGACCGTGACGGCACCGCGAGTGACAGGGGCTCCATGCCGTCGGCCACGAGGCTGGTGACGCCGTCCGCACGCTCCAGCGTCCCCCGGACCACGAGGGCCGCGCTCGTGCGGGCCACCCTCCGGTGCCGCCGCCACAGTCCCGCGGAGCACACCACGTTGAGCAGCCCGGTCTCGTCCTCCAGGGAGAGGAACGTGATGCCCGAGGCCGTCTTCGGGCGCTGCCGGTGGGTCACCACCCCTCCCACCCGGAGCCGCACGCCCGGTTCGTGCCGTTCCAGGTCCGCCACGGCCACCACCCCGGACGCCTCCAACCGGGGACGGACGAACCGGGTGGGGAAGGTGTGCGGGGTGACCCCCGTGGCCCACACGTCCGCCACGGCCTCCTCCACCTCCTCCATCGCGGGCAGCGCCGGCGGCCGGGCCCCGACGGCGGTGCCCGGCAGCGGTGGCTGGATCCACGTCCCGTGCACCACGCCGTGCTCGTGGGCCAGCGCCCCGGCCGACCAGAGGTTCTCCCGGCGGCTCCCCCACGCCCGCAGCGCGCCCGCGGTGGCGAGCGCCTCGAGCTGCTCCCGGGTGAGCGAGACGCGCCGGGAGAGGTCCGCGAGCGAGGTGAACGGCTCCCGCTCCCGTTCCGCCACGATCTCGGCCGCCTTCTCCTCCCCGATGGTGCGGACCTGGGCGAGCCCCAGCCGGACCGCGAGGCCGGGGTGGGGACGGACGAGGGGGACGCCGCCGGGACCGCGGGGGACGGCCCCGTCGGGGGCGACGCCGTCGTCCGCCACCCGCTCGACGCCCGGCTGGGCACCGGAGGCAGTGATGTCCGCGGCGAGCACGCGAACCCCGTGGCGGCGGGCGTCCCCGACGAGGGTCTGCGGCGAGTAGAAGCCCATCGGCTGGGAGGCGAGCAGGGCGGCGTAGAACGCCTCGGGGTGGTGCACCTTGAGCCAGGCGGAGGCGTACACGAGGTAGGCGAAGGAGAAGGAGTGGGACTCGGGGAACCCGAAGTCCGCGAAGGCCTGCAGCTTCGCGAAGATCTGCTCGCCCACCTCCGGGGTGATCCCGTTCGCGGCCATGCCCTCCATCAACCGCCCGCGCAGGGCCTCCATCCTCTCCAGGGACCGCTTCGAGCCCATCGCCTTGCGCAGCCGATCGGCCTCGGCAGGGGTGAAGCCGGCGACGTCGACGGCGATCTGCATGAGCTGCTCCTGGAACAGCGGCACCCCGAGGGTCTTCTCGAGGGCGGGCCTGAGGAGGGGATGCAGGTAGGTGGCCGGCTCGGTCCCGAGCCGGCGGCGGATGTAGGGGTTCACCGAGCCGCCCTGGATGGGGCCGGGCCGGATGAGGGCCACCTCCACGACGATGTCGTAGAAGCAGCGGGGCCGCAGCCGCGGCAGGGTGGCCATCTGGGCGCGGGACTCCACCTGGAAC
>RZYE01000152.1 GCA_009930425.1 Actinomycetota bacterium
GCGAGGTGGGCGTCGAGACGCCCGCTGTAGTCCACCGTGCAGGTGGCGACGACGATTCGCACGCGGTGCAGCCTACTGGAAGCTCGCGGGCGTCGGTGGGGCGCCCTCGAGCCACGACAGCAGCGCGAAGTACGCCTCCTCCAGGACAACCAGTTCGAAGTCACGCCCCGAGTCCGTGATCGCCACGTCGACGACGTCGCGTCCGGTCTCCGCGGAGCGACGTGGCGTGGCGGTCACCACCTCGACGGCACCTCTCCGCCACGTGTACCGGGGACCGAGCCGGAGGGATGCGACCGGGAACCAGTCGACCCGGTCCTTGCCGTAGGTGGCATACCCGTTGGACCAGGAGCGTGAGGCGCCGACGCGCAGGGCACACTCGAACGAACCCACCCGCGAGATGATGGAACGCATCCGGGTGAAGTAGAGGACCGCGACCAGTGCCAGGGCGACGACGAGCAGGCCCGCTGCGCCCAGGACCCAGTCCACCTCGTGTCAGTCCCCCAGGCCCTGACCCGTGTTGTCGACGACGACCTCGATCTCGTCGGCGTTGCAGGAGACGAACCCGGCGACGATGTCGAAGGAATTCACCGACCCGTCGTCCGCCGTGACGCGGGCCTTCCCGGGGCGCAGCACGGCCAGGATCGGCTGGCGTCCCGGGAGGATCCCGAGGTCGCCATCGACCGAGGGGACGACGACGGAACGCGCCGTCCCGGTCCACAGCACGCCGTCGGGCGCGACGATCCGGACGTTCACCGCAGCTCTTTCTGGAGCCGGTCCCAGTTGCGCTCGAGGTCCTCGATCCCGCCGATGTTGAAGAACGCCTGCTCCGCGACGTGGTCGAAGTCCCCGTTCGCGATCCTCTTGAAGGCCTCCACGGTCTCCTCGAGCGGAACGGTCGAGCCGGGAACTCCGGTGAACTTCTCCGCCATGTAGGTGTTCTGCGAGAGGAACTGCTGGATGCGGCGCGCACGCGCGACGGTCACCTTGTCCTCCTCGGAGAGCTCGTCCACGCCGAGGATCGCGATGATGTCCTGCAGTTCCTTGTTCTTCTGGAGGATCTGCTTCACCTGGGTCGCCACGTCGTAGTGTTCCTGGCCCACGTAGGCGGGGTTCAGGATCCGGGAGGTCGAGGCGAGCGGGTCCACCGCCGGGTACAGGCCACGCGAGGCGATCTCACGGGACAGCTCCGTCGTGGCATCGAGGTGGGCGAAGGTGGTGGCAGGTGCCGGGTCGGTGTAGTCGTCCGCAGGGACGTAGATCGCCTGGAGCGAGGTGATCGAGTGGCCACGCGTCGAGGTGATGCGCTCCTGCAACTGGCCCATCTCGTCCGCCAGGTTGGGCTGGTACCCCACCGCGGAGGGCATGCGGCCCAGCAGGGTGGACACCTCTGAACCTGCCTGGGTGAAGCGGAAGATGTTGTCGATGAAGAGGAGGACGTCCTGACGCTGGACGTCGCGGAAGTACTCCGCCATCGTCAGGGCGGTCAGGGCAACCCGCAGGCGGGTCCCGGGTGGCTCGTCCATCTGGCCGAAGACGAGGGCGGTCTTGTCGAAGACCCCGGCCTCCTCCATCTCGACGATGAGGTCGTTGCCCTCACGGGTGCGCTCCCCGACCCCGGCGAACACGGACACGCCGCCGTGCTCCTGCGCCACGCGCTGGATCATCTCCTGGATGAGGACCGTCTTGCCGACTCCCGCGCCGCCGAAGAGTCCGATCTTGCCGCCGAGCACGTAGGGGGTGAGCAGGTCGATGACCTTGATGCCGGTCTCGAACATCTGCGTCTTGGACTCGAGCTGGTCGAACGCCGGCGGCTTGCGGTGGATGGGCCAGCGCTCCTTGACCTCGAGCACCTCCCCCTCCTCGAGGTTGAGGCAGTCGCCGGTCACGTTGAAGACGTGGCCCTTGGTCACGTCACCCACGGGCACGGTGATGGGCCCGCCGGTATCCGTCACCCTGGCGCCGCGGACGAGGCCGTCCGTGGGCTTGAGCGCGATGGCGCGGACGAGGTTGTCGCGGAGGTACTGCACCACCTCGAGCGTCATCTCGAGCTCGGCGGTGGTCCCACCCTGTGCGGGGAGCGTCACGGTGGTGGTGAGGGCGTTGTACATCTCCGGGATGCCGTCGGGCGGGAACTCTATGTCCACGATCGGCCCGATCACGCGTGCGATCCGCCCGATGTTCGTTCCCGCCGGCGAGCTCGGCGCCTGGGTCTCAACAGCAGTCATTGCTCTTCCTTCACTCGTCCCTAGCTCTTGGATGCCAGCGCGTCGGCACCGGACACGATCTCGGAGATCTCCTGGGTGATTTCCGCCTGACGTGCGGAGTTCGCCAACCGGGTGTAGTCGTGGATCAGATCCTCGGCGTTCTCGGTGGCGGTGTGCATCGCGCGCTGCCGCGATGCGAGTTCGGAGGCCGCCGCGTGCAGCAGCATGTTGTGGATGCGGGCACGGGCGTGCAACGGGAGGAGTGCCTTCAGGACGGTGTCCGGGTCCGGCTCGAACTCGTAGAGCGGCTGGGCCTCCTCGTCGTCGGGACCGTGTTCCCTCTCTGTCACCTCGACCGGGAGGACGGGCACCGATTCGGGCACCTGCACCTTGTCGATCACCTCGATGGGGATGAGGCGGTGCACCTGCACCACCTGCCTGACCATCGTGATGAAGTGCGTGTAGATGACGTACACCGCCGAGACGCCGTCCTCGCCCCGGGAGTGGTAGATCCGCCGCATCAGGTCAGCGATCTCGGTTGCCTCGGTCGCCTGCGGTGCGTCGGAGTGGCCGTCCCAGACCTCGGCGACGTCCCGTCCACGGAAGCGGAAGTAGGCCGCACCGCGCCGTCCGACGACGTAGAGCACCGGCACCTTCCCGCTCTCCTCGAGATCCGCGATGACGCGTTCGCTCTCCCGGAGCACGCTGGCACTGTAGGCGCCAGCCATCCCGCGGTCCGAGGTGACCACGAGGACTGCGACCCGATCGGTGTCGTGCCTCCGCTTCAGCAGTTCGTGCTCGCCGCGGGTGTGGCTGACGACCGTGGAGACGGCGCGTGCCAGGGTGTTCGCGTAGGGCGTTCCCTTCAGTGCTCGCGCGCGGGCCTTGCCGATGCGGGAGGCAGCGATCAGCTCCATCGCCCGGAACACCTTCTTCAGGGTCTGGGTGGACCTGATCCGCTGCTTGTAGATGCGCTGCTTGCCGCCCATGTGTCAGCCTCGCTTGGAGCGGACGATCTGCTCCTGGCTCTCGACGACCTCGTGGTCCGTCTCGGGGAGTTCCTCCCCGCCGAGGGTCTCCCCTGAGCCGGTGAGGAAGCCGTCACGGAAGTCCTCGACGCCGGCGCGAAGTGCCTCCTCCGTGTCCGCTTCCAGCTTCCCGGTCTCGGAGATCGCAGTGAGGACGCCGGTGTTGCGGCGCAGGTGGTCGAGCAGTTCCGCCTCGAAACGCTCGATGTCATGAAGGTCCACGTCGTCGAGGTACCCCTTGGTACCGGCCCAGATGACCGCCACCTGGGAGGCGACGTCATACGGCGTGTACTGCGGCTGGCGCAGCAGTCGCATGAGGCGCGATCCTCGGGTGAGCTGCTGGCGGGAGGTCGCATCGAGGTCCGAGGCGAACATCGCGAACGCCTCCATGGAGCGGTACTGGGCGAGGGTGATCTTCAGCGTGCCGGCGACCTGCTTCATGGCCTTGACCTGGGCGGCGCCACCGACCCGCGAGACGGAGATGCCGACGTCCACCGCGGGACGCTGGTTCGCGTTGAACAGGTCGGACTGGAGGAAGATCTGGCCGTCGGTGATCGAGATCACGTTCGTGGGGATGTACGCGGAGACGTCGTTCGCCTTGGTCTCGATGATCGGCAGGCCCGTCATCGAGCCGGCACCGAGGTCGTCCGACAGCTTGGCGCAGCGCTCCAGCAGCCGGGAGTGCAGGTAGAACACGTCACCGGGGTACGCCTCACGCCCCGGGGGCCGGCGCAGCAGCAGGGAGACGGCACGGTAGGCCTCCGCCTGCTTGGAGAGGTCGTCGAACACGATGAGGACGTGCTTGCCCTGGTACATCCAGTGCTGCCCGATGGCGGAACCTGTGTAGGGCGCCAAGTACTTGAACCCGGCGGGGTCGGACGCCGGTGCGGCGATGATCGTTGTGTAGGGCAGCGCGCCGCCCTCCTCGATCGCGCCGCGGACCGCGGCAATGGTCGATCCCTTCTGGCCGATCGCCACGTAGATGCAGCGGACCTGCTTCGAGGGGTCCCCGGACTCCCAGTTGTCCTTCTGGTTCAGGATCGTGTCGATGGCGATGGCCGTCTTGCCGGTCTGGCGGTCGCCGATGATCAACTGCCGCTGTCCCCGGCCGATCGGGATCATCGAGTCGATGGCCTTCAACCCGGTCTGGAGCGGCTCGTGCACGGACTTGCGCATCATGACGCCGGGCGCCTGCAGTTCCAGGGCGCGGCGCCCATCCAGGTCCGTGATCTCCCCCAGCCCGTCGATCGGGTTGCCGAGCGGGTCGATGACGCGGCCGAGGTAGCCGTCGCCGACGGCGACCGAGAGCACCTCGCCGGTGCGGCGGACCTCCTGGCCCTCCTCGATCCCGGTGAACTCACCGAGCACGATGGCGCCGATCTCGCGGACGTCGAGGTTCATGGCGAGCCCCTGCGTGCCATCCGTGAACGTCAACAACTCGTTCGCCATGGTCCCCGGGAGACCCTCGATGTTGACGACGCCGTCAGCCGCCTGCGTCACGCGGCCCACCTCCTCGATGGAGGCCGCGGTGGGCTGGTAGGACCGTATGAAGCTATCCAGGGCAGCGCGGATGCTCTCGGGCTTGATCGTGACTTCGGTCATCGCCGTTCCTTCTTCTCGACCACTTGGGGGGTCCTGGTTCTCGTGGTTCAGCCGGCGGCCAGGCGCCGAACGTTCTCTTGCCGCTTGGCAACTGTGTTGTCGACGAGACCATCGCCGATGTGGAGGCGGACGCCTCCGATGACGGCCGGATCCAC
>RZYE01000153.1 GCA_009930425.1 Actinomycetota bacterium
GCGCAGGTAGTCGTCGAAGACGTCCGCCACCGGGATGGCGAGCACCTGGACCGGGGAGAGCCACGCGGGGAAGGCCCCGGCGTAGTGCTCCACGAGGATCGCGAAGAAGCGCTCGATCGAGCCGAACAGGGCGCGGTGGATCATCACCGGTCGCTGCCGTGAGCCGTCGGGGGCGGTGTACTCGAGCTCGAAGCGTTCCGGCAGGTTGAAGTCGAGCTGGATCGTGGAGATCTGCCACGTCCGCCCGATGGCGTCCCGCGTCTGCACGGAGATCTTCGGCCCGTAGAAGGCGGCCCCGCCCGGATCCGGGCGCAGCTCGAGGCCGGAGTCCTCGGCCACCTGGCGCAGGACCTCGGTGGCCTCCTCCCACGCGTCGTCGTCGCCCACGAACTTGTCCGGGTTCTTCGAGGAGAGCTCGAGGTAGAAGTCGTCGAGGCCGTAGTCGCGGAGCAGGTCGAGGACGAAGGTGAGGAGCTTGGCGAGCTCCTCCTTCATCTGCTCGCGGGTGCAGTAGATGTGGGCGTCGTCCTGGGTGAAGCCGCGGGCGCGCGTCAGGCCGTGCACCACGCCGGACTTCTCGTACCGGTACACCGTCCCGAACTCGAAGAGGCGCAGCGGCAGCTCCCGGTAGGACCGGCCGCGCGAGGAGAAGATCAGGTTGTGGAAGGGACAGTTCATCGGCTTGAGGTAGTAGTCCTGGCCCTGCCGCCGGACGTTGCCCTCGGAGTCCCGTTCCTCGTCCAGGTGCATCGCGGGGTACATGCCATCCGCGTACCAGTCGAGGTGGCCGGAGATCTGGAAGAGCTGGCCCTTCGTGATGTGCGGGCTGTAGACGAACTCGTAGCCCTCCTCGATGTGGCGGCGCCGGGCGTACTCCTCCATCTCCATGCGGATGATGCCACCCCGCGGGTGGAAGACCGCCAGACCGGAACCCACCTCGTCCGGGAAGGAGAACAGGTCGAGCTCGTTGCCGATCCGGCGATGGTCGCGCCGCTCGGCCTCGGCGAGCCGCGTGGTGTACGCGACCAGATCGTCCTTCGAGGCCCACGCGGTGCCGTAGATCCGCTGGAGCTGGGGGTTCTTCTCGCTCCCCCGCCAGTAGGCCGCCGCTGAGCGCATGAGGGCGAAGCCGTTGCCGATCACCTTCGTGGAGGGCACGTGCGGGCCGCGGCACAGGTCCTTCCACGCGGTCTCGCCGTTGCGGCGGACGTTGTCGTAGATGGTGAGCTCTCCGGCACCCACCTCCACGGAGGCGCCCTCGGTCTGCTCGGCCCCGGCGGAGCCCTTGATACCGATCAGCTCGAGCTTGTAGGGCTGGTCGCCGAGTTCTGCGCGCGCCTCCTGCTCGGTGACCACGCGCCGTCGGAAGGTCTGGCCCTCCTTGACGATGCGCGCCATCGCCTTCTCCAGCGCCCGGAGGTCCTCCGGCGTGAAGGGTTCCGCGACATGGAAGTCGTAGTAGAAGCCGTCCGTGATCGGTGGGCCGATCCCCAGTTTCGCATCGGGGTTCACCTGCTGCACCGCCTGGGCGAGCACGTGCGCAGCGGAATGGCGGACGATCGCGAGGCCGTCCGGGGAGTCGATGGTGACGGGCTCGACGACGTCGCTGGGCCCGACCTCGACGAACAGGTCCTTGAGCTCACCCGCCACCCGCATCGCGACGACATCGCGCCGGCCCGCGAAGAGCGCCGTGCCCGTCGTCCGCTCGGCTACCTCGACGGACTGGTTGTCAAGCGTTGTCACGGCGTTCTCCTGGGTGAGGGTGGAATCGTCCCAAGGCTACTCGCGGGTCGCGGCGGTGGACAAAGCGGCCAACCATCGCTGGTGGAGGACGAGGCGCGGGTAACGTCGGGAACGTGAACTTGGAGAAGGTGGTCTTCGGTTTCTTCGTCCTACTCGCGGCGACCCTCAATTTCGGCTTCTTCATCGGTGACATCTCCGATCCCGCGATCCACAACGTGGTCGAACTGTTCCTCGCCCTCGTGGTGAGCCTGATCGCCACCGTGCTGAAGTTCGGGGACCGGACGCAGCTCGGCGCCGTCCTGCTCGCAACCTCGCTCGTGGCCGACCTCCAACTCATGGCGGCGGCCGGGGTCTGGGTCTACGCCACCCAGGCGACCGATGCGGGCCTCACCCCCGAGATGACCGCGACCGTGGTCTCGCTGTCCGGTGGCGCGCTGTTCGCGAACATCGTCTCCGTGCTCCTCCTCATCGTCGAGACCATCTCGTTCCGGCGCCACTGAGGAGCGGCGGTGCCGAATCTCCTGCTGCTCCTCACCGGCCGGAAGCGGCCGCAGCCCGGACCGCCCCCGCGGCCGCTCGAGGCGCCGTCCACCGATGCGGTGTTCCTCATGCTGCGACGGATGCGCGCCCCGCTCGTCCTCCTCATCGTGCTGTTCGCGGTGGCGGTCGCGGGACTCGCGTTGATCCCGGGACAGGACGCCGAGGGCGACCCGGTCCGGATGACCCTCTTCGATGCCTTCTACTTCATGAGCTACACCGCCACCACCATCGGATTCGGCGAGCTGCCCCACGAGTTCACCACGCCGCAGCGCATGTGGGTCACGGCCTCGATCTACAGTTCGGTGATCGGCTGGGCGTACTCGATCGGCGTCCTCTTCTCCCTGATCCAGGACAGCGGCTTCCAGGAGGCGCTCGCGGTCGGGAGGTTCCGCCGGAAGGTCCGCCGACTCAAGGAGCCGTTCGTCGTCGTCGCCGGGTATGGGAGAGCGGGGCGCCAGCTCTGCCACCGGCTCGACATGCTGGGCCGTCACACGGTGGTGGTGGACTCCTCCCGGACCCGCATCGACCGTCTGGCCGCCGACCAACTCGCCACCGACGTGCCCGGGCTCGAGGGCGACGTGCACAACCCCACGCTGCTGGAGATGGCGGGCGTGCTCCACCCGGCCTGCGAGGCCGTGGTGGCCCTCACCAGTGACGATGAGGCGAACCTCGCCGTCGTCATCACCTCCCGCCTGTTGCGGCCGGGGCTCCCCGTCATCGCGCGTTGCGACGATCGTGCCATCACTGAGCGGATGCGGGACTTCGAGCCGAGGGCGGTCATCAACCCCTTCGACCTCTACGGCAACCGGCTCGTCCTCGCGTTGCGCCAACCCACCACCGAGCAGTTGCTCAAGTGGCTGATGAGCCCCCCGGGCTCACCACTCCCCGAACGTGAGGATACCCTCACCGACGGCCGGTGGGTCGTCTGTGCCGATGATGAGTTCGGCGCCGAGATCGCGGAGGACCTGCGGGCTGCTGGCCTCGACGTGTCGCTCGTCGATCCGGCCGACGGCAACCCGGACGTCACCGACGTCGTCGGGCTCGTGGCCGGCGCCGCGGCCGACACGACCAACCTCGCCCTCGCTGCCCACACCCGCGACTTCAACCCGATGGTCCACCTCGTGGTCCGGCAGCACCACCACTCCAACGCACCCCTGGTGGACGCGTTCGAGCCCGACAGCGTCTTCAGCCCCAACGACCTCGTGGTCAGCGAGAGCCTTGGGTGGGTGGTCACCCCGCTCTTCCGCTCCTTCCTGGACCACATCCGCGGCCAGGACGACGAGTGGGCGAGCGCGGCCCTCGGACGCCTGCTGGCCAACTGTGGAGAGGCGACTCCGCACGGATCCCTCGTCAAGGTCGACGGCGTGGTCTCACCCGCGGTCCTGCGCTGGATCGGCCAGGGCCGTCGCCTCACGATCGGTGATCTCATGCGCGACCCGGAGGACCGGGACACCGGCCTCGGGGCCGTCCCCGTCCTGCTCGTGCGGGGCGCTCACCGCACCTTCATGCCGGAGTCCTCGGAGTCGGTCGAGAGCGGGGACCGGCTCGTGGTCCTCGGGAGCGAGACTGCCCTGGCCCTGCTCACCCTCACCCTCCACGACGACCGCACCCTGAAGTACCTCGCGACCGGGGTGGACGAGCCGTCGAGCTGGCTGTGGCGCAGGCTCACCGCGCGGCGGCGGGGCCGGTGACGAACCTCAGGGTCTCGGGATGAGCACCGGCGTGGAGCGCTTGTACTCCTCGTAGTCCTCCTGGCCGCCCCACTTCCGGTCCGCCTTCTTCTCGAGCATGGGCACGCCGCTCACGCGAGTGAGGAGCAGCGTGACGAAGAGGGGCGAGATGATGGCGACCCACTGCCAACCCTGGAACGTGGGAAGGGCGATGAGCGCCACCCCGATCCACAGCACGATCTCCCCGAAGTAGTTGGGGTGCCGGGACTTCGACCACAGTCCCGTGTTGATGAAGCGGCCCTCGTTGGCGGGATCCGCCTTGAAGCTGCTCTTCTGGGCGTCCGCGACCACCTCGAACGCGAAGCCGATCGCCCACACGACGAGGCCGACGACCGCGAGCCAGTCGAACGCGACCCGCTGGGAGGACGTGATACCGACCCAGGCGGCGGCCGCGGTGAACGTGACCCACAGGCCCTGGATCGTCCAGACGTTCAGGAAGCGGAAGAAGGAACTCTTGAGCTCGTCGAAGCGATCGTCCTTGCCCGCCCTGGAGATCCTGCGGAACAGGAACGTGCCCAGACGAGCCGCCCAGGTCACGACGAGGGCGGCGAGGACGTAGGCGCGTGCGTCGAGCCCCGGGGTGAGGAGCACGAGCAGCACCGTGATCGAGATGTAGGTCAGGCTCCCGGTGAGGTCGAAGTACTTCTCGGTTCGCCTGGCCCACGCGTGGATGTAGACGAGCCACTGGATCACGAACGCGGCGGCCACCGCCAGCGCGAACGCCGGGAGGCCGCCGATCGTGGCTCCGCCCTGGCTGCCCGCGATGGCAACGAGTGCGCCGATCGCGACCACCACCAGGGTGACGGCGAGCGAGATCCGGTCCTTCTTGGTCATGGGAGATCCTTCCGGGTTCGTGAGACAGAAAACCGCCGGAGCCTGGACGGCTTCGGCGGATTCCGGGTGGGCGATACTGGGATCGAACCAGCGACCTCTTCCG
>RZYE01000154.1 GCA_009930425.1 Actinomycetota bacterium
GGCCGTTCGTCCGACGCCGCTGGTCCCGGCGTCACCCGGGCGTCCGACGGCGCCGCACCGGCGCCGTCGTCGGACGCGACCGCGCCGCCGTCGTCGGGCGCGACCGCGCCGCCGTCGTCGACAGCGGCCACCACGCCGCGCCGTCGCCACGGCCGGAGGGCGAGGACCTGATGGGTGGGCGCCTGACCGGGGTGCGCCACCTGTTGCCGGTGGCGCTGCACCAGGACCGGAAGTCGATCGCACCGTGGATCGCGTTGATCTCGGTGCTCTCGGCGAGTTCGGTGCTCGTCTACGACTGGGTGTTCCCCGACCCGGAGGCCCAGCGGATCCTCCAGCTCAACGTGACCGCGAACCCCGCGATGGCCCTGATCTTCGGCAAGCCCGTGGACCTGACCACCGCGGACGGGTTCAACGCGTGGCGCGCCGGCGCGCTCGGGGCGTTCTTCGCCGGGCTGATGGCCATCTTCATCGTGGTGCGCAACTCCCGCGCGGAGGAGGACTCCGGGCGCGCCGAGCTCGTGGCGTCCGGGGTGATCGGGCGTGAGGCGCGGCCCGCGGTCGCGGTGGCGCTCGCGGCCATGGCGGCCCTGCTGCTCGGGGTGGTCTCCGCGCTGGTGACCATCGCGTTCGGGGGCGGGGTGGCGAACTCGATCATGCTGTCCGCCACGTTCACCGCCTCCGCGCTGCTGTTCGCGGGGGTCGGGGTGGTGGCGGCACAGGTGGGCTCGGACGCCCGGGCCGCCAACACGCTCGCGGTCACGGTGCTGGGAGCCCTGTTCGTGGCGCGCGGATACATCGACTCCTCCGGCGCCCCCGACTGGGCGGCGTGGCTCACCCCGTTCGGCTGGCTCCAGGAGACGAAGCCCGCCGTGGACAACATCTGGTGGCCGCTCGCGCTGGTGGTGGGACTCGCCGTGGCGCTCGTGACCGTGGGCCTCGCGCTCCACGCCCGCCGCGACTTCGGCATGGGCCTCGTGCCGCCCCGGCCGGGTTCGGCCCGCGCGGGGGCCGTGGGGAACCTGTGGGGCCTGGCGCTGCGGCTGCACCGCTCCGCGCTGGCCTCGTGGATGATCGGGTTCGCGGTGCTGGGCCTCCTGCTCGGCTTCCTGGCCAACACGGTGACCGACGTGTTCGCCGAGAATCCCGGGATCGCGCAGATCCTTGCCTCCGGGGCGGTTGCCCAGGAGGACCTCGTGGCCGAGTTCCTGCTCACCATGATCCGCATCCTCGGCATCTACGCTGCGGTCCACGGGGTGCAGATCGTGATGCGGCTCTACGCCGAGGAGCTCGAGTTCCGCGCGGACCCCCTGCTCGGCGGGGCCACCACACGGGCCGCCCACCTCGCCTCCCACGCGGTCATCGCGTTCCTCTCCACCGCGGTCGGCATGGTGGTGGCGGGCACGGTGATGGGCTGGGTGGCCGACGCCACCGGGGACACCATCGGCTTCACCGACGTGATCGGCCAGGCGGTGGCGACCATCCCCGCGGTCTGGGTGCTGGTGGGACTGGCGCTCGCCGTCGTCGGGGCGAAGCCGTCGAAGCGGCTGGCCGGGTGGATGGCGGTGGTGGGGACGTTCGCGCTGACCATCCTCGGGCCGATGTTCAACCTGGACGAGTGGGTGCTGGACATCTCCCCGCTGTGGCACGTCCCCAACATCCAGTCCGCTGACCCCGCGTGGGGCGGGCTCGTGGGCCTCGCGCTCGTGGCGGCGGCGTTCACCACCGTCGGGTTCGCCGGCTACCGACGGCGGGACATCGCCTAGCGTCGGGGCGGCGGACCGAGACCGGACGGCACCGGGCGGCTGCCGCGCCCACGGGTCGCCTCGGCGCGGGACGGGTACCATGGAGGCCCGTTTCCCCGCTACCGACCGGAAGGTTCGTGAACGTGGCAGCCGGCGAGTCAAGTGACCGGAAGACCGTCCCGGGCAACATCCACCCGGACGGGCGAGGCTCTCGGCGCCCGGAGCCGTCCGGGGAGTTGGCCGGCGCCGGTCGGTTCGGTGGTGTGGCGCTTCTGGGCCTCCTCGGTGTGGTCGTGGGTGCCATCCCGTTCCTGGCGCTGCTGGCTCTCGTGGAGGCCCGATGGGAGCCGCTGCGCCAACTGGACCTCGCGGTCGCCGACGGATTGAACGCGCTCGTCGCAAGCTCACCGCTGGTCATACGCGTTCTGGACGTCGTCTCCGATGCCGGTGGCGGGGCCCCGGCAGGCGTCTTCATCGGCCTCGCAGTCGTCTGGCTGATGATCCGGCAGCAACCTCGTCTCGCGACGTACCTCGCCGTCACCGGCATGGGACTCGCCGTGATCATCCCCGTGTCGAAGGCGCTGGTGGGGCGCGCACGACCGGACCTGGAGCAGCCGGTGGTGGAGCTCCCCACGAACGCCAGCTTCCCCAGCGGTCACGCGATGGCCGCCATGGTGACGTGGGGTGCCCTTGCGATCATCGTCCTGGCTGCGATCCGACCCGCGCACCGTCGACGACTCGTGGCGGCGGCCGCCGCCGTCGTACTGCTCGTGGGGTTCACACGGATCGCGTTGGGTGTGCACTACGTCACCGACGTCGTGGCCGGATGGGCGCTTGGCCTTGCATGGCTCACCATCACCACCGTGGCGTTCCGACACTGGCTGAGAGAGCACCGCGAGAACGCACGCGACGGCGGTCTGGGCGACCGCCCCGACCACGGACTGCACCTGCGAACGATCGACGAATCCGCCCTGCCCCATGGGAGGACAACACTCCTGTGGCTCCTGCTCGCAGCACTCGCGTGCACCACGCTGCTTGTCTCGGCCGGGTTCGTCACCACCGGCCCCCTGGCCACGACGGCTCTGGGTCGCTGGGACGTGCAGGTGGTCGAGGCAGCTGCGGAACTCAGGTCACCGGGGATGACCGAGCTGATGCAGATCGTCAACGGTCTCGGCGGCCTGTTGGGCACCGCCACCGCGACAATCGCCGTCGCGGCACTTGCGCTGGCGTGGCGCGGCAGCTGGCGGCCGGCAGTCCTCGCCTTCCTGGCTGTTGCCGGGGCAGTGCTCATCCACGCAGCGGTGAGCCAGATCGTCGGCAGGGCTCGTCCGGACGTGCCGAACCTGACCCAAGGGCTTCCGGCCGGTGCGAGCTTTCCCTCCGGGCACGTCGCCGCCGTCACCGCCGTGTACGGCGCGCTGTCGCTGATCGTGCTCTTCTACGGACGAGGAAGGTGGCGGGCGGTCGCCGTGGGCCTGGCGGGGGTGCTGGTGTCCGCCGCCATAGTTTCGCAGGTCTACCTGGGGGCCCACCACCCCACCGACACGATGGCAGGACTGGTCCTGTCGGTGCTGTGGCTGGCGGCGCTCCACCGCTGCTTGCTCGCCCCTACGGACCAACCACCGAGGACGGCAACGTGGACGTTCCGCCCGGCCTCGCCGGAGGTTGCATCGTAGGCACGGCCCTGCCCGTCACGAGGCTCGCCAACCGGGCACCCTCCCGTCACGCCGCCCGGGTGGCACCCCGCCCTGCAGGCACCACGGCGCGAGCCGGCACGTCGGAGTCGGCGCGTACCGAGGCCCGCGCCGCGATCACAGCCTTCTCACCGATCTGGGCACGCGGGCCGACCGTGGCCCTTTCCCCCACCACGGCCGCCATCCCCACGTGCACGCGGGAACCGATGACCGCCCGGCGTCCGATCACCGCGTCGCAGTCGATCCACGCACCGGCGCCGATGCGCGCCTCGGCATCCACCCTGGCCCCCGGATCCACGTAGGCGGTCTCGGCGACGTGCGCCAGCGGGTCGACGTGGGCGGTTTCCTCCACCCAGCCACCGCCGCGCAGGTGTCGGGTGTAGCGGCGCTGGGTGCCGTCGTCGGCCTCGAACTGCTCGAACTTCTTCCTCATGTCACCTCGATCCCACGTCCCGGGGCCCGGACGTTCCGGGCGTGTGATGGGTCCAACGAGTGGGGAGGCAGGAACGTTCCGGGTGTTCGCCGTCGACGGAACTCGTCCGGGTGACGCGACGTGGCGGCGCCCGGGCGATGCGACGCGGCACCCACGCGACGCGGCACCCACGCGACGCCGGCTGGAGGCGTGGGAGGTCAGGCGGCGCCGTCGTCGAGGTAGCGGGACGCCCAGGCGGCGAGGACGTCCGCGACGTAGCGGGCGTCGGCGTGATCGGTGAGGAGGTGGTTGGCGCCGTCGAGGCTGATGAACGACTTGGGGTGGCGGGCGGCCGTGAAGATCTCGGAGGCGTTGTCGATGTGGACGGTGCGGTCCTGCGGGGAGTGCATGACGAGCAGGGCGCGGTCGAGGTTCTGGATTCGCTCGCGCTGCGGCTGGGAGCGGATGTCCTCGAGGAACTCCCGGCGCAGGGTGAAGGGGCGGCCGCCGAGCTGGACCTCCACCTCGTCGCGTTCGAGGAGGTCGGGGGCCTGGCTGCGGAGGAGGTCGGTGACGTGGCCGGGATCGGACGGCGCCGCGATCGTGGCGACGGCCCGCACCTCCGGGACCTGCCCGGCGGCGGCGATCACCGCGGCGCCACCGAGCGAGTGGCCGACCAGCAGGCCCGGCGCCTGGCCGCGATCGCGCAGCACGCCGGCGGCGACCACCATGTCCGCGACATCCATCGAGAAGGTGGCGGCGCCGAACTCGCCCTCGGACTCCCCAAGGCCGGTGACGTCGAAGCGGAGGACGGTGAACCCGCGATCCGTGAGCGCACGGGCGATGCGAGCCGCGGCGATCGAATCCTTGCCACAGGAGAAGCAGTGTCCGAAGATCGCCGACGCCCGCGAAGTTCCGTCCGGGATGTCGAGGAGGCCGGCGAGCCGCTGGCCGGCAGCGCCGTCGAACTCGAGCCGTTCAGCCATGGTGTCCTCCCTTGGAATCCAGTGCCTGCGTCCAGTGTGCCCCCGGGCAAAGGAAACGGCCCGGGGATCGCCCGGGCCGTGGCGGTAGCGGCGGGATTCGAACCCGCGGTGGC
>RZYE01000155.1 GCA_009930425.1 Actinomycetota bacterium
GGATAGGTGGTCATCATTCCTCCTGACCGTCACATGGCGTCGGTGTCGAGCAGTCCGTGCACGTGCTCGTCGTGATGGAGACCGTCCGCGTAGCGGTAGGACTGCCGCAGCGTCCCTTCGAGGGTGAAGCCCGCCTTGGCCGCCACGCGGCAGGACTGGGAGTTCTCCACTGCGTGGTAGAGCGAGAGCCGGTGCAGGCCGAGTGGCCCGAACGCATGCGCGGCGGCCAGCCTCACCGCGGCTGCCGCCACGCCTGCGCCGCGTTCGGCGGGGAGGACGGCGTACCCCACCTCGGCATCGCGCTGGTCCCGGTCGATCTGGAACACGGAGATGGATCCGAGCAACCGCCCGTCGCCGGCGGACCGGATCGCCCACGAACAGTGGTCCCCGGCCGACCAGTCGTTCCTGCGGCTCATCCACTCCTGGATGTCACCCTCCGCGGGCACCGGGCTCCACCGCGCCCACAGCGGGTCCCGGAAGCCCTGACCGAGGACGGGGATGTCGTGCTCGACGAACGCCGCGAGGACCACCCTGCCGTCGGTGGGGGAGTTCATCGATCGTCCACGATCTGGCAGCCCGTGCCGGTCACCACCACCGTGGTCTGCTCGGCGAGCGCCACCACCGCACCGTCGCCCTCCGGGCAGGTGAGCCCGCTCACCTCGCCCGCACTCCGGCCGTTGGCGAGGAGGGAGCCCGCCACCGCGGACTCCACCGTGACCCCACTGATCGTGGGCGAGGCGTCGTCGCTGACCTGGAGAGCGAGCCGCGATCCTGCAACGGTCACCCCGGTCGCGGTGCCCCCGGCCGTCTCGGCCCAGATGACGCCCACCTCGCCGGTGGTCCCGACCCTGCCGCCGGTGATGGTCGGGGTGGCGGCCCCGACGACGGCGATCCCGACCGCCGTCGTCCCCTCCGACGAGAGGTCGACGAGCGAGACCCGGGCCGAGCCGGAGACGCGGACACCGACCTCGCCCACATCCGCGAGCCGGGTTCGTGCCACGGTTCCGCCGCCGTCCCCGGTGACCTGGATCCCGGTGGCGCCACCGGTCACGAGCGAGTCCTCCACGCCGGGTGCGCCGTTACCGGTGAACGCGATACCCACGTCCGACCCGGTCACGGTGACGTCGCGGAGGGAGGGGGCGGCGTCGTCGTCCACCCGGACACCCACCTGGGCGTCCGTCACCGTGACGCCGGCGGCCGTCCCGGCGGCCTGCTCCACGAAGCAGAGCCCGCACCCGTCCGAACCGTCCACCGAGATGCCCGACAGTGACGGCACCTCGGAGCCCGCCACCACCACGCCCCCTGCCGTGGCGCCGGAGATCGCGACGTCGGTCAGCTCGCGGCGCGTTCCCGCGGGCAGGAGCGGGTTCGCGGCCGGGCGCAGCACCACGCCGTACCCGGCGACCTCCTCGATCCGCAACCGCTCGAGCACGTAGCCGCCCGCGGCAACCTGCACCGCGGCGGCCCCGCCGGAGATCGCCAGATCACGCACGACGGCGTCGCCGTCCGTCGCGATGACGAGCGCGCCCTCCGCCGCCGCCACGACCACGGTGTCGTCCTGCCCGGCGCCCACGAGGGTGACAGCACGGAGCATCACGAGGGGCTGCATGAGGCGGTACTCGCCCGCACCGAGGCGGATGACGGAGCCACTGCCCGCCACCGCCAGTGCGGCCACGAGCTCGTCGGTCGTTCCCACCGCGACCTGGATGGCCCCGAGGTCGGAGGGGTCCGCGGTCCCGAGGGGGCCGGCCCGGAAGGTGTCCGCGATGGCATCCTGCACCGGGCTGCCACCCACCAGGCGGCCCAGTTCCTCCCTGATGCCGTCCGCGAGCTCGTCGGGATCACAGCCGAGGTCCTCGCCGAGCGACCGCAGTTCGGCGGTGGTGGCCGCGAACTCGCCCTGCCGTGCGGTGACGGCTCCCGCGACAGCGCCCGGATCGGTTGCGCCGAAGCTGTCCACGTACTCCTGGACCGCGTCGACGATGCGTGCCGGGAGGTCCGCGCAGCTCATCGCCGCCACCGCGGGCGTGCTGGTGATCGTGGTGGGCGACGACCCGCATCCGGCGAGGAGCAGTGCAGCGCCGAGCACGGACACGACCCTGCTGCACACTGCCCTCATCCTGCGAGGGTAGTGCAGTGGTGGTCAGGAGAACACGACCTGGCTGAAGGAGTACAGCGACGCCCGGACCACGTGCTGCCCGAACTCGATGACGTTGCTGGCCCCGTCGTAGGCGGTGCGTTCGAGCGCCAGCAGTGCCGCGCCCACGGGCTCACCGAGCAGGCGGGCCTCCCCCTCCGTGGCCAGGCGCGCACTGACCTGCTGCACCCCGATGGCGGGGATCACCTCCCGCTCCCGCAAGAGGCTGTACAGGCCTCGTTCCGCGAGTTCCGCACGAGAGGGGGCGATGTCCGGCGGCAGCCAGTTGGTAAGGATGGCGACGGGGTCCTCGCGCACCGTCCGCAGTCGGCGGACGTGGACGATGTCGGTGTCAGGGCGGATGCCCATGGCCAGCGCGACCCCGGACGGCGCACGCTCGATGCGCCAGTCGAGGACCGACGTGCCCGGCTCCCGGCCGGCCTCCGCCAGGTCGTCGTACAGGCTGCCCAGCCGCATCGTGCGATGGAGGGGAGCCGGCGTGACACGGGTTCCCGCCCCGCGCCGCCGGACGACCAGGCCGCGCTGGGCGAGCGACTCCAGGGCACGCCGCGCCGTCGGCCGTGACACGGTCAGCCGCTTGGCCATCGCGATCTCGTTCTCGAGCAGGGTGCCCGCGGCGAGCTCGCCGGATTCGATCCTGCGGGCGAGCGGCTCGGCGATCTGGGCGTGCAGGGGGGTGGGGCTGGCCCTGTCGAGGACGACGTCGAGGATGAACGGTTCCGAGTTCGGCATCCGTCACCCCCGTGCTGGGAAGGTCCTGTCCCTCCACATGCTAGGACCCTGCGAGACCGTCCCACGACACCGCCCAGATCCACTGATGCCGCCATCCGGCATGCACCAGAATGGCTGTTGAACCCCACGAAGGAGGATCCGTGCCAGCGATCGACGTGACAGGCCTGCGCAAGACCTACGGGACGCTCACCGCGGTCGACGGCCTCGACCTCACGGTCGACTCCGGCGAGGTGGTGGCGCTCCTCGGGCCGAACGGCGCCGGGAAGACAACCACGGTGGAGATCCTCGAGGGGTACCGGCGGCGGGACGCCGGCGAGGTCAGCGTGCTCGGGATGGACCCGCAGACCGGGGGGCGGGCCTTCCGTGAGCGCATCGGGGTGGTGCTGCAGGAGGCGGGCTTCGAGGAGAGCTTCACCCCGCGCGAACTCATCCGCCTCCATGCGGGCTACTACCCGCACCCCCGCGCCGTCGACGAGGTCATCGAGCTGACCGGGCTGGGGGAGAAGGCCGACGCGCGCGTGCGCACGCTCTCGGGTGGCCAGCGCCGCCGCCTCGACCTCGCCCTCGGCATCGTCGGCGATCCGGAGATGTTGTTCCTCGACGAGCCCACCACCGGCTTCGACCCGTCGGCCCGGCGGCAGGCATGGGTGCTGGTGGACGGGCTCCGGGACCTCGGCGCCACGATCCTGCTCACCACCCACTACCTCGACGAGGCCGAGCACCTCGCCGACCGGGTGGTCATCATCGACCATGGCAGGGTGATCGCCTCCGGGACCCCGGCCGACCTCGCCACCGCGGCCGGCACCGAGACCGTCATCTCGTTCCGGCTTCCCGCCGGCGTCCCAACGGCGGACCTTCCCGCGGTCGGCTCGGGCCGCCGGGTGGCCGGCAACGTCGTCGAGGTCCACACCGTGTCCGCCACCGCCGACGTCGCGATCCTCTCCAACTGGGCAGTGGGCCGCGGGCTCGAGCTCGCGGACCTGACGCTGGCCCGGCCCAGCCTCGAGGACATCTACCTCGGACTCGTGGGGGAGAGCGCCCCGGAGGTCCTCACGTGACCCGGTCCACGGCCATCCTCGGGAGGCAGACCCTCCACGAGCTGATCTCGCTGCTCCGGACGCCCCTGACGATGATCCTCTCCGTCGCGTTCCCCCTCGTGTTCTTCCTGCTGCTCGCGGCGCTCATGGGCAACGCCGTCGTGGACGAGCGCACCGGGGTGCGGATGGTCCAGTTCCTCGCCCCGGCGCTGGCGTCCTTCGGGGTCATCATGGCCACCTTCTCCTTCCTCGCCTCCGGGCTCGCCGAGGCGCGAGCCACAGGGGTGCTGAAGCGCCAACTGGGCACGCCCCTCCCACGATGGGCACTGATCGGGGGCCGGGTCCTGGCAGCGGTACTGCTGGGACTGATCGCGGTGGCACTCGTGCTCGGGGTGGGTGTCGCGTTCTTCGACCTGCAGCTGCTCGGACGATCTCTCCTGGCGGTCGTGGTCACGCTGCTGCTGTCCTCGGTGACGTTCGCGGCGCTCGGCCTCGCCCTGGCCCTCCTGCTCCCCTCCACCCCGATGGTGGTGGCCGTCACCAACGGCCTCGCGATCGTCCTGTCGTTCATCTCCGGCGTGTTCATGATGGGCGGGGACACGCCCCGCTGGATGGACGCCATCGCCTGGGTGTTCCCCCTCAAGCACATGGTCACGCTGTTCTCCGACGGGTTGAACCCCTACCTCACCGGGTCCGGGTTCCAGTGGGACAACCTCGCCGCCATCGCTGCGTGGGGCATCGGGGGCGCAGCGCTCGCCCTCTGGGCGCTGCGGTCCGGCAGGGAGTCACGTCCCACGGCCGAACGGGCAGTCAGCGCCCGAGTGGTGCCCGCCGACGCCTCCCCTCGGCAGGCCGGACGGCCATCGCTCTGGGCATTGTTCGCTGGCCAGGTCTCCCACGCCCAGGCCATCCTCTGGCGGGACGCCTCCTCCGTGTTCTTCGCCGTGGTCTTCCCCCTCCTCCTCACGGCCATC
>RZYE01000156.1 GCA_009930425.1 Actinomycetota bacterium
AGCGGGATCGGCAGTTCCGGCAGGCGCTGCCGGGCGTTCCACGTGTCGGAGTTCTGCGTCAGCACGGTGGAGAAGAAGAAGTTGGTGAGGCCGACCACCAGCACGTTGAGGACCACGCCGATGATGATCTGGTCCACCCAGTAGCTGACGGCGAACCACACCAGCAGTGCTCCCACCAGTGCGCCGGCGATCGGTGCGGCCAGGAGGCCGACGTAGGCGTTCCCCGCGAGTGATGCGGCCACCGCGGCGAAGAACGCACCGAGGAGCAACTGACCCTCAATGGCAATGTTCACGATGCCCGACCGCTCGCCGACCAGGCCGCACATCGCTCCGAAGATCAGCGGGATGCTCAGGGCGAGCCCACCAGCCAGGAGCGTCGTGAGCGGGATGACGCCGGTCGAGCCGGCGCCGGCGTAGGTGAGGAAGCCGAACACGAAGAGGATCCCGAAGGTGACGGGCAGCCACCACCCCACCTTGACCCGACGGCTCGCCATCCAGGCCGCGTAGGCGGCGAGGACCACGAGCGCGATTGCAACCACGACGCCCACCGCCATGGAGGGGAGCGCGAAGTTCGGGATCCGGAAGAACTCGCCACCCCGGGAGAACTGGAACTCGGTCTCCACCCCGGACGGCATGGCGATCGCGAAGAGGATGACGCCGAGGAGTGCCAGTACCCCGTACATGATGGGGAGCTTCCACTGGATCGGCTTCTCGACGACGTCGCTGCTCATCGGTGCTTGTTGCGTCGTGACGCTCATGCCGCCACCTCCTTGGCCTTGAGGCTGGACCTGGTACGGGGCTTCGACCCGGGGGCGGGCAGCCGGAAGATGGACCGCACGAGCGGCGGTGCCGCGACGAGCAGCACGATGATGGACTGGACGACGAGGACGATGTCGATCGGCGTCCCGGTCTGCCCCTGCATCACGTAGCCACCGGCCTTCAGCGCACCGAAGAGGAGACCGGCGAGGAAGGTCCCCAGTGGCCGGGATCTCCCCAGCAGGGCGACCGTGATGGCGTCGAAGCCGAGGCTGCCGGCGATTCCGGTTGTCAGCTTGGCCTCGGTGCCCAGGACCTGGTTCGCGCCCGCGAGGCCGGCGAGGCCACCGGCGATCAGGAAGACCACGATCATGACCTTGTTGACCGAGATGCCCGCGGTGCGTGCTGCGCTTGGGTTCGCGCCCGCGGCGCGGAACTCGAAGCCAAGGGTCGAACGCTCCATGAGCCACCACACGAAGACGGTCGCGAGGATCGCGATGATGAAGCCGAGATGGAGCCGGAATGGCGGGCTGAGCAGCAGCGGCAGCCGGGCGGTGTCGAAGACGTTCGGGGACTGCGGCAGGGGCGAATCGGTGGTGGTGAACCACTGCTGCTTCAGCAGGTAGGCGATGAGGTAAGTGGCGACGTTGTTGAGCATGATCGTCACGATCACCTCGTTCGCCCCGGTCTTCGCCTTGAGGAGGCCGGCGATGCCGCCGTAGAGGGCGCCGCCGAGGATGCCCCCGATGAGGGCGAGGAGGAGGTGGAGGACCACGGGGAGTTGCATCGCATAGCCGATGTACCCCGCGAAGAGTGTGCCGATGATCACCTGCCCCTGGGCGCCGATGTTGAACATGCCGGCGCGGAAGGGGATGGCGACGGCCAGGCCGGCGAGGATCAGCGGGGTCGCGTTGACCAGTGACTCCGTGAGTGGCCGGATGGCGCGCGTGGGCGAGTTCGCCTGCCAGTCGAAGATCGCGCCGCGGAAGAGCGCGGAGTAGGCCGCGGACACCTTGTCCCACACCGCACCGAAGAAGTCGGACGGCCGGGCGAAGATGTAGCTCGCCGTCTCCTGGACGCGCGGGTCGGAGAAGGCGATGAGGATCGCGCCGAGGACCAGTGCCACCACGACCGCCAGGACGGACACGAGCCAGGTCCCGGAGAGGATGTCGCGGGCGAGTGACGAGCTGCGGGACTCCTTGTGCGCGGGCCCTTCGGCATCGTCTCGGAGGGTTGTCGAGGGTTGCTCCACGGGGGGCTTCTCGGGAGCCTTGCCGGAGTCGCTCACTGGATTCCTTCCTGTTCTCGCGCGGTGCCGCCCTCAGCCTCGGCGTCGAGATCTCCCATGAGGGTGTGGTGGGCCGCGGCCTGCTCCTGGGCCTCCTCGAGGGGGACGCCGGCCATCATGAGGCCGAGGACGTCCCGGGAGGTGGTGCCGGGAACGATGCCGACGATGCGGCCGCGGTACATCACCGCGATCCGGTCGGCGAGGTTGAGCACCTCGTCCAGCTCGGTCGAGACGATGACGCAGGGGGTGCCCTTGTCCCTCTCCTCGACGATCCGCTTGTGGAGGAACTCGATCGAGCCGACGTCGACGCCGCGGGTGGGCTGCGAGGCCACGAGGAGCCGCAGGTCCTTGGACATCTCGCGGGCGACGACGACCTTCTGCTGGTTGCCGCCCGACAGCGTGGAGATGGGGTCCGTCACGGCCGTCAGGCGAATGTCGAACTCGTCCTTCCGCTTCTCGGCGTTGGCGAGCACCTTCCCGGGGTACATCACGAGGCCGCGCGAGAAGTCCTCCGTGTCGTACATGTCGAGGACGAGGTTCTCCGCGATCGAGAAGGACCCGATGATTCCGTCCGTGGACCGGTCCTCCGGGATGAAGCCGAGGCCGGCGTGGAGGCGGGATTTCACCGTGTCCCCGATGAGTTCGTCCCCGTCGAGGACGATCGAGCCGGACAGCGGCTTCGTGAGCCCGAGGATCGCCTCGGTGAGCTCCGTCTGCCCGTTGCCCTGCACGCCGGCGATCATGAGGATCTCGCCGCGGTGGACGTCGAACGAGATCTTGTCCACGGCGACCTTGCCGGCGAAGTCGAGCACCGTGAGGTCCTTGACGTTGAAGGTCGCATCCCCCAGCTGTGGAGGAGCCTTCTCGGTCGTCAGGCTCACTGCCCGCCCCACCATGAGGGACGCGAGGTCCTTCTCGGTGGAGGTGGGCTCTGCCTCACCCACGACCTTCCCGCGGCGGATCACCGTGATGCGGTCAGCGACGGCGCGGACCTCCCGCAGCTTGTGCGTGATGAACACGATCGACGTCCCCGCCTCCTTGAGCTGGCGCATGATCGTGATCAGCTCGTCGGTCTCCTGCGGGGTGAGGACGGCAGTGGGCTCGTCCAGGATCAGGACCTCGGCATCCCGCGAGAGTGCCTTGATGATCTCCACGCGCTGCTGGGCACCGACGGGCAGGTCCTCGATGAGGGCATCCGGATCGATGTCGAAGCCGAACCTGTCGGAGAGCTCCTTGACCTTCGCACGGGCCTCCTCGAAGTTGATGAGGCCACCTGTCCGCGTGGGTTCGTAGCCGAGCACCACGGACTCGGCGACCGTGAAGACGGGAACGAGCATGAAGTGCTGGTGGACCATGCCGATGCCGGCGGCGACCGCGTCGCCCGGACCGTCGAACCTCACCTGCTTGTCGTCGAGGAGAATGTGGCCGTCGTCAGGTTGGTAGAGGCCGTAGAGGACGTTCATCAGGGTCGACTTGCCCGCGCCGTTCTCGCCGAGGAGTGCGTGGATCTCCCCGGGCTCGACCACGAGGTCGATGTGGTCGTTGGCGACGAGCGGGCCGAAGACCTTGGTGATCCCCTGGAGTTCCAGTTTCATGGGCGCATCCTTGCTCAAACGTGATCCCGTTCACACCCGACAATAGCAGCGGCCCAGCCGTCTGGCTGGGCCGCTGCGGGGATTGTGTGAACGAGTTGTGCAGTGCGTCCTACTGCGGCGCGTTCGGGGACTCGACCACGAGGTCGCCGGAGGCGATCTGGCCGCGCAGCTCCTCGATCCGGTCCTTCAGCTCCTGGGGGACGTCGGCGTCGAAGCTGCCGTAGCCGGCGAGGCCGACGCCGTCATTCTCGATGGTGCCGATGTACGGGTCCGAGGTGAAGGTGCCGTTCGCGGCCTCCTCGACGGTGTCGAACACCGAGTTGGCGAGGCCCTTGAGGACGGAGGTCAGCACGATGTCACCGTAGGAGGTCGTCTCGGTGCCGTCGGAGTCCACCCAGATGATCTTCGCACCGGCGGTCTCGGCGGCCGCGGCGGCACCGAGGCCGACCGGGCCGGCGACCGGCATGATGATGTCGGCGCCCTGGGCGATGAAGTTCTCGGTGAGCGCCTGTCCCTGGGACTGGTTCTCGAAGTCACCGGAGAAGGACCCCTCCTGGGCGTCCTTGTCCCAACCGAGCACCTCGACGTTCGTGCCGTTGTCCTCGTTGTACTGCGCAACGCCATCGGCGAAGCCATCCATGAAGATGGCGACGGACGGGATCTGCATGCCGCCGAAGGTGGCGACCTTGCCGGTCTCGGTCATGCCCGCGGCGAGGTACCCGGCGAGGTAGGAGGCCTCGTGGGTGGCGAAGAGGACGGGCTTCGCGTTCGGGAGCTCCTCACCGAAGGAGGAGTCGATGAGCGCGAAGTTCACGTCAGGGTTCTCGGCCGCAGCGGCCGAGAGCGCGTCGGCGAGCAGGAAGCCCACGCCGAACACCAGGTTGCAGCCCTGCTGGACCATCGTGTCGACGTTGGGCCCGTAGTCCGCGTCCGCCGTGGACTCTGTCTTCGCCTCCTGGACGCCGAGCTGCTCGGCGGCCTGGTCGAGTCCGAGGGCCGAGTTCTCGTTGAACGAGCCGTCCTCGAAGCCGCCGGAGTCCGAAACCATGCACGCAAGGAAGTCGGACGTCGGGGCGGCGGTGCCCGTGCCAGTGGCCGCACCGCCACCAGTCGTCTCGTCGTCCTCGGGAGCGCTGCCACAGGCAGCGAGGGCGAGGGCAGCGGTGGCTGCCATCGCGCCCATGTAGATCTTCTTCTTCACAGATTCTCTCCTGCAATCACAAGGGTGCCGGACCTCGGGGTTCCCGGG
>RZYE01000157.1 GCA_009930425.1 Actinomycetota bacterium
CAGTTCCTCGGGATCGGCATCCGCGATCGTCCCCGGATCGAGGGTGCCGAGGCGCTCCTTGATCTTGGCGGGTCCGGCGAACGCGGACTCCATCGTCACCTGCTGGTCGAGGAGCATGCCGAGGAGGAGTGCGAGGTCGTTCTCCTCGAGGAGCTGGTCGGCGGCGGGATCTCCGGTGAGGTAGGTCATGGGATCAGTCTCGTCGTTGAACGTCCCGTGCCGCCAGTCCCACGGCCTCGCGGGCGAGGAGCGATCGTGCGGGCAGGATCTCGATGCCCATCTTCCCGAGCGTGCGCTGCATGCCGGCGCCCATCCCCGCCACCACCACGTGGGTCACGCCGTGCTCGCGGAGGAACCGCACGATGCGGGCGTGGTGGGCGCCCTCGGTTCCCTCCTCACGGGCAACGTCCCACCCGACGGCGTGCTCCTCCCAGTCGGCGATCGCACCGTCCTCAACGCGCACGATCGCGACGCGCGGCGCGCGCCCCCAGCCCTGCTCGACCCCGCCGTCGGGGGTCACGGGAATGGCGATGTTCATGGTTGTCCTCCAGACTCGGCGCCGGGTCCGCCCGGCTGTGTCCGCACCCATGGTCGCCCTACCAGCCATGCGAGCGCCAGTGCGATGCCTGCCCCAACCGCGAAGTCGAGCACACGGAGGGCGGCGAACGCGTCGGGGGAGAGCGCGCCATCGCCGGTGGCGAGTCCCGCGGCGATCACCACCACGGGGGTGACCAGCACCCGGACGAGGCGTGGCTCGGCGAGCGAGACGAGCAGGCCCGCCACGGTGATCACGAGGAGCGCCAGGACGAGGGACAACGTCCCCGGCACGAGGTGGACCAAGGAGGTGGCGAGGACGGCACCGGCGATGGTGCCCACCACCGTGTCACGGGCGGAGCCCTTCACGGAGGAGGGTCCCGCTCGGAGGGTGGCCGCGAGGGCCACCACCACCCAGTAGGGTCGAACGTCCATGACCCCGACTGCCAGGAGATACGCACCTCCCGTTGCCGCGCCGAGCAGGAGCGGGAACCGCCACTCGCTCCGAGCCATGTCCAGCAGGGCGGACGGGTGACCGGTGATGGCCGCGACGGGCGCCGGGAGCGTGAGCCGCGGCGTCGGGAGGTACCTCCCGGTGAGGAGGCTGAGGGCGAGCGCCCAGCCCGCCCCAGCGAGCGCAAGCGGCACCATCGTGGCGGGGCCGGCGTACCCGCCGAGCGCCGCGGCCGTGACGAGGGCCGCCGTCGACGCCGAGGATCCCGCCAGGCCTGCCACCGCCGAGACCCGGCCGGTGGCGCCATGGAGGACGTGGAACAGCGCGATGACAGCAGCTCCGAGGGCGGGGTCGCCGAAGGCCATGGCGCCGAGGACGACTGCGCTGACCACGGAGACAGCCCCGAACAGCAACCACGGCCAGGAGCGGAGGTCCGGTCCCGGATCGGCGATCGAGACCCATAGCGCCACCGTCGCGATGGCGAGGCCCGCGCCGAGGTGGCCGGTCGCGGCACCGACGAGAGCGGGCAGGGCCAGCGCCATGGGGACCCGCGCGGCAAGGTCCCACCGCAGTGCTGCCCGGGCGCGGGTGGGGGTGGGGGACGACATGCGAAACCTCCGGCTGGTGGTGAGCAGTCTGCCATCCGAGCGGGCATACGATCATCCCACCAGCGGCAACGGAAGGGTGCGCGGTGGTGGGAGAGTCCTCGACTGGTCCCCGTGGCGACGCGGACGAGAGGCTCCCGCGTCTCCGCTCCGGGCTGCGGTGGGCCTGGCTCGCCACCTGGGTGCCCTACCACCGGCGCTCCAGCGGTCACCACACCATCGACAAGCGCCGCCCCATCCAGGTCATCGTGCTCGCCTTCCTCGGCGCGATCGTCATCGGGACGGGGCTGCTCCTGCTGCCCGCGGCGTCCACGGCTGAGACGAGTCCGCTCGAGGCGTTGTTCACCTCTGTCTCCGCCATCTGCGTCACGGGCCTCATCGTGGTGGACACCGTCACCCACTGGACCACATTCGGGCAGGTGGTCATCCTCGTCCTGATCCAACTGGGTGGCTTCGGCGTCATGACGGCTGCCACCGTGGTCAGCCTCGTGCTGTCGCGGCAACTGGGGCTGGAGACGAAGTACGTGGCCGCTGTCTCCACCCGGACGGTGCGCCTCGGGGACGTGGGCAAGGTGCTGCGCGGCGTGGCACGGACCACCGTGATCATGGAGGTCGCCACCGCGCTGATGCTCACGCTGCGCTGGTGGATCTCCTACGACGAGCCGTTCGGTCGCGCCGTGTGGCTGGGGGTCTTCCACTCCGTCTCGGCGTTCAACAACGCCGGCTTCGCCCTGTTCACCGACAGCCTGATCGGCTTCGAGTCCGATCCGTTGATCATCCTGCCGATCTCGGCGGCCCTCATCATCGGCGGGCTCGGCTTCCCCGTCCTGCTGGAGATCATGCGGCACTACCGGTGGCCCCACCGCTGGAGCCTCCAGGCCCGCGCCACCGCTGGCATGTCGCTCGGGCTGGTTCTCACCGGGTGGCTGTTCGTCCTCGCTGCCGAGTGGGGCAATCCCGGGACCCTCGGGCCGTTGAGCGTCCCCGGCAAGATCCTCGGCGCGTTCTTCCAGGGGGTGGTCCCCCGGACGGCGGGCTTCAACAGCGTGGACATCGCCGAGATGAACACCGGGACGTGGTTCGGCCTCGACATCCTCATGTTCATCGGGGGCGGCAGCGCCGGCACCGCGGGCGGCATCAAGGTGACCACCGTGGCCGTGCTCGGGTACGCGATCTGGTCCGAGTTGCGGGGGGACAAGGACGTACGCGCCAACCGCTGGCGGCTGTCCCCGAAGTCCATCCGCGAGGCCCTCACGGTGGCCGCCCTCAGCGCCGGGCTCGTGGTCCTGTCCACCGGCCTGATGACCTACCACGAGCCGTTCACGCTCGACGAGATCCTCTTCGAGGTGATCTCCGCCTTCGGCACGGTGGGCCTCTCCACCGGCATCACCGCCGACCTGTCCGCGATCCACCAGGTGCTGCTCATGGCGCTCATGTTCGTGGGCCGGCTCGGCCCCATCACCCTGGGCTCGTCCCTCGCGCTCCGGACCCGGGGGAGGGACTACCGCAACCCCGAGACCACGATGATCATCGGCTGATCGCCCTCACAGCGCACCGGCACCTTTCAGCACCAGCATCACGCCGAGCGCGACGAGGACGACGGCGACCACCGCGTCGTTGTGTGCCTCGAGCCAGCGCCGTGCCACGTCCAGCGGACGTTCCACCCGCCGTCCGAACACCAGCCGAGCGAGGACCGGCAACGCCACGGCGGACGCCGCGACCGCGGAGAACGCCAGGGCGGCGAGGGCGGCCCGTACCGGGCCGAGTTCGGCCGCACCGATCGCGACGCCGCCGGCCAGCACGAGGAGGAGGACCTTCGGGTTGGCGACGGCGAGCAGCAGTCCCAGCTTGGCCGACCTCCTCGGGGTGTAGTCGCCGAGGGCCGCCATCCACGCCGGTGACTCCGCCTTCGCGCCCCCTCCCGTGACCCACTTGCGAGCGCCGAGCACGATGAGGGCGACGCCGAGCGCGAGCCGGGTCCACGATGCCCACGTGGGCACCTCGTCCCACAGTTCGACGGCGCTGGCGGCGGCCGTGAAGACCGCCGCCAGCACCAGGAGCCCGCCGGACCATCCGGCGAGGAAGCTGCCACCGTTCGCGAGGGGCCGGCCCGTCAGGAGCAACAGGACGACGGGCACGAGCGGGAACGGCGACAGCAGGATCGCGACCGCGACGGGGAGGAGTTCGAGGGCGAGGTCGCTCATGGCGCGTCAGGAACCGATGCCGGCGGCGATCACGCTGGTGACCACCACCGAGGTGATCGTCACGGTGGAGAAGCCCGCGATGATCATCTTCGGCAGGATGTCTCCCTCGATGGCCGCCACCTCGTCGGGGCTCTCGCCCGCACCCTTCGCCGCTTCCTGGCTGAGGATCATCGTGCCGGGGAAGCCGTAGAGCGAGGTGAGCCCGATGGCGACGGAGATGGGCACGCTGTAACCCAGCAGCTTGCCGACCAACCCTGCGAAGATCGCGATGCCGGCCACGCCGAACAGGAAGGCGATGAAGAGGGGGAAGGCGAGCGCTGCCACGTCCGCGGGCTGCACGGTCGCCAGCGGCCCGAAGATCAGGATCATGATGGCGATCATCATGAGCCCGAAGGAGTCGATGCCGGAGAGGACGGCGGGCTTGAACACCCCCGTGGCCCGGAGCGCGATGCCGATGATCAGGGCGACCACGAAGGTGTTCAGGATGCCGTCGGTGAGGTTGTTGATCAGTGTCGCGACCAGCACGGCGAGGCCCACCACGAGGAGCGTGCCCGCCGTCGTCAGGAACGGCGCCGGCAGCTTGGTGGCCGGAGCCTTCCCGACCTCCGCCACGACGGGGACTGTGAGCCGCCCGGCGCGGTACTCGCCCTTCAGACGTTGCGCCTCCTTGCGGAGGATGATCGAGGTGAGCGGGAAGCCGACCAGCCCCTGGAGGGCGGCAATGAGGACGGGGAAGACGGCCACCGCCGTCAGGCCGATGCCGAGAGCGGCCTCCTGGATGATGAGCACCGAGATCGTGCCACCGCTGAGCGAGCCGGTGCCGGCGATCACGAAGTCCAGCGCGCTCGCGACGCCCTCATAGCCCCCGGGGGCGCGCTCCCCGAAGAGGAGCGCCGCCACGAGCAGCGCGATCCCGATCCCGATCACGGTGGACACGCCGATGACGAACGTCTTCCACTGCCGCTTGAACTCCTCGATGCTGATCAACGTGCCCAGGTGCACGATGATGAAGCCCACCACCACGCCGGCCAGG
>RZYE01000158.1 GCA_009930425.1 Actinomycetota bacterium
CTCAGCCCTCGGTGATGAGGGTGTCGAACGCGTCGGGGTACTGCTCGATCCAGGCGTCGATGGCCTCGGGCTCGCGGCCCTCGCCGTACTCGTTGACCACCATGTCCTCCAGGGCTCCGTACTGAGCATCGTCCAGCTTGATGCCGGCGATGAGCTCGGCGGCCTCCGGGAACCTCTCGCTGAAGCCGGCGTAGCCCAGGAAGTGCAGGGCCTCGGCCTCGCCGAGGAGTCCGTCGGGGTCCTCGAGGGTCTTCACGTCGAAGGCGGCGTTGGCCCAGAAGGGCTTCCACAGCGTGACGACGATGTCCTCCTCGTTGTCGATCGCCTTCTGGAGCTCGGTCAGCATCGCGGGCGTGGAGGAGGTGACGAGCTCGTACTCGTCGCCCAGCTCGTAGCCCGGGATCACCGACTCCTGGGTGGCCCTGGTGAGGCCGGCGCCGGGCTCGATGCCGACGATCCTGCCGCCGAACGTGTCCGCGTTGCCCTTCAGGTCCGCGATCGAGTCGATCTCGGTGTAGGAGGGCACGGCGAAGGTGAGCTTGGCGTTGTCGTAGTAGGCGCCGAGGTCCTCGATGTCCTCGCCGTACTCCTCCATGTAGGCCACATGGGTGACCTCGGGCCATGCGGAGGGGTAGGCGTCCACGTCGCCACCGGCGAGGCCGGCGTAGAGGGGGGCGGCCTCCGTGAGGGTCTCCATCTCGACGTCGTAGCCGAGCTTGCCGAGCTGGTCCTCCAGGAGGTAGGCGGTGCTCAGCCCGTCCGTCCACGAGGGGATGAAGCCGAGGACGATGGTGCCGGAGGCGCCGTCCCCGGTCGCGTCACCAGCTGCCGTGGTGGTCTCCTCCGTGTCCGTGGAGCCACCGCAGGCGGCAAGGGTCACTGCGAGTGCGACCCCTCCGATCGCGGCTCCACCGGTTCGCTGCGTGCGTCGCAGTTTCATGTCATTCCTTTCCTTGGGGGCGGTGATGCGCGGAACCCGCGCGTGCACCGTTGACCTTGCTGGTCTGGTTCAGGGCTGCGTGTCAGGCAACCGGCTGCTTGCGCCGGAGCATCTGTGCCCGGAGGGACTCCGGGTAGTCGGCCGGGTTGCCGAGGGCGGCGGTGACGCGGTCCAGGTAGATCGCCAGGATCACCACTGCGAGTCCGGCCTCGACTCCCTGCGGGGTGTTGAGGGTGGAGATGGACGCGACGACCTCCTTGCCCAGTCCGTCGGCGCCGACCATGCCGGCGATGACGGCCATGGACAGCGCGAGCATGATCACCTGGTTGACGCCGGCCATGATGGTCGGCAACGCCAACGGCAGTTGGATGCCGCGCAGGATCTGCCTCGGGGTTGCCCCGAAGGCGTGCCCGGCCTCGACCGTCTCATGGTCCACCCCCCGGATGCCGAGTTCGGTGAGCCGCACGCCGGGTGGCAGCGCGAAGATGATCGTCGCGAAGACCCCGGGGACCACTCCGATGCTGAAGAAGGTGACGGCCGGGATGAGGTAGACGAAGGCCGGCATCGTCTGCATGAAGTCGAGCACGGGCCTGACGACCGCACTGACGGAGTCGTTGCGGGCCGCCCAGATGCCGACGGGGACCGCGATGATGACGGCCACCAGGGTCGCGATCAGCACGAGGGCCAGGGTGAGCATGGCGTTCTCCCACTGGTCCATGGCGATGACGAGCAGGAAGCTGATGACGGTGCCCAGCCCCAGGTGCCACGAGCGGAACGCCCATCCGAGCAGGCCGAAGATGATGACCAGCAGGAGCGCGGGAACCGCGAGGAGGACGTCGGCCAGCGCGGTGACCACCGCGTCCATGACGGTGTCGATGCCATCGAGGAGCCAGCCCAGGTTGTCCGTGATCCAGTCGATGCCGGAGTCCACCCAGCGTCCCAGGTTGAGCCGGGGGATGAAGTCGTCCATCACACGCCTCCTTCCGTCTGGAGCTGCTCGTCGGGTTGAGGAACGCTCCCCCCGTCGTCGGAACCGCCGTTCCCGAGAGCCGCAAGGAGCGTCACCCGCGGGATCAGGCCGACCACGCGGTCCCTCTCGTCGGTGACCACGAGCAGGGAGTGCCGGGTGGCGATGGTGAAGAGGTCCACGAGTAGGTCGTCCTGCCGGACCATGCCCACCTCCGCGGCAGGAATCATGGGCAGCGATGCCGACCCGGCGCGAACGGCTCGCGCGACCTCGTCCTCCCGTGCAATTCCGCGCAGTGTGCGATTGCGGGCGAGGACCAGGACGGTGGACGTCTGGTTCTCCCTCATGAGCTTGTGGGCGGATTGGGGACCCTGATCCGCCCCCAGGACGGCCACCGGGGGTTCCATCACGTTGGCAGCGGTGAGCACCCGGGTGCGGTCGACATCCTGGACGAACTCGGCCACGTAGTTGTTCGCCGGGTCGTTCAGGATCTGTTCGGCGGTGCCGATCTGCTCGATCCGGCCGTCCCGCATCATGGCGATCCGGTCCCCGAGGCGCATCGCCTCGTTGAGGTCATGGGTGATGAAGAGGATGGTCTTGTCGAGTTCCTGCTGCAACTCGATGAGCTGGTCCTGCATCTCACGCCGGATGAGGGGGTCGAGCGCGCTGAAGGCCTCATCCATCAGCATCACGTCCGTGCCGGACGCAAGCGCCCGGGCGAGACCCACGCGCTGGCGCATCCCTCCGGACAGCTCCCCGGGCATGGACGATCCCCAGCCACCGAGTCCCACCATGGACAGGGCCTTCTCGGCGCGCTGCTCCCGCTCGGACCGGCTGATCCCCTGGATCTCCAGGGCATACGCAGCGTTCTCGCCCACCGACCTGTGGGGGAGCAGCGCGAAGTGCTGGAACACCATGCTGATCTTGTCCCGGCGGACCCGGCGCAGGTCCTGCGGTGAGAGGTGGGTGATGTTGCGGTCGCCGATCAGCAGGTCGCCGGCGGTGGGCTCGAGGAGGCCGTTGACCATCCGGATCAGGGTTGACTTCCCCGAGCCGGACAGGCCCATCACCACGAAGATCTCCCCGGGCTGGACCTCGAAGCCGGCATCGATGACGGCCGGCGTCAATCCGTCCTCGCGCAGGTCGTCGCGGGACGCACCTGCCTTCAGGGCAGCAACTCCCCGTTCTGGCCGGCGTCCGAAGATCTTGTAGAGGTGTGAAGCAGTGATCGCTGACATGCAGCTCCTGTAGGGGCGCCGACGCGCCCAGAAGAGCCCGACACCACGTCAGTTGAAAGCAAAACGGCCCGCAGGGTCACTGGGGCCAAACCTTCTCCAGTCTCACCGAACCTCACGGGAGGGTCAAAGGGAGACCTGCCGGGAGAGGCCCATCGAGCCGTGGCGACGCGGGGCGGCGCAGGTGTCATCGCAGGTCAGGGAACTGTCATCACGAACTGGTAACGATCTCGGCCCGTCGCTGCCGCAGAGCGCCCCACACGCGGAACCGGCGCCCCATCTGTTGATGTGGGACGCCGGTTCGGCTCGCGCAAGGGCGCGGTTTCGGTCTATTCGTTGCCAACCTGCTTGTCGAGGTGGGCGACACCCTGGTCGATCTGCTCGTCGTACTTGCCGCCGGTCTTCTCGGAGGCGAACGCGGAGCCCTTCGCGAGGGCGTCGTCACTGACCTGTTCAGCCTTCTCGCTGTTCAGCAGGCCCTTGCCCTTGTTCACGAGGTCATCAATAGCCATGTGCACTCCTTCCGACGGTCCGCCCGGCATCAGCCGGCTGACATCAAGCATGCGCCTTCCCGTCCCGGAATGCACGCCGTTTTGTCACATTGTGGACATCTGGGCGTTTGCGGTGTCCGCCCGCGGTGGTCATGATCAGTGTGGCCATGATCAGTGTGGTCATGATCAGTGCGGAGAGGAGGTGACCATGCCCGACGACGCCGCGCCCCTCCTCCGCCCCGAGCTCACCCCGCTGCTGCACGCCCTCGATCCGGATCTCGGCCGCATCCGGCGGCCTGACCTCCACCGCTCGCTCTCCCGGCGCGGTCCCCGGCCCGCCGCCGTGCTGCTCATGCTGAGCGACGGCGATCGCCCGGACATCACCTTCACCGAGCGGGCCCACACGCTGCGCCACCACCCCGGCCAGATCTCGTTGCCGGGCGGTGCGCTGGAACCCGGCGAGACGCCGGTGGAGGCCGCCCTCCGCGAGGCGGAGGAGGAGATCGGACTCCCCGCCGCTGCCGTCCGCGTCCTCGGATCGCTTCCCGAGGCCCACGTGACGGTCTCGCGCTTCCAGGTGACCGCCGTCGTCGCGCAGTGGGACGGCCGCGCGCCCATCGCGGCCGTGGGCCTGGACGAGGTGGCGGACGTGCACCGGATCGGGGTCGCCGACCTCACCGACCCCGCCCACCGTGCCACCGCCACGCTCGGCTCCGGCTACCGCGGCCCGGCCTTCGTGTTCGGCGAGCTGTTCATCTGGGGCTTCACCGCCCACCTCGTGGACCACGTGCTGGACGTGGCGGGGTGGTCCCGGCCATGGGACCGGTCCCGGGAGCTGCCGGTGCCGCGGCGCTTCCACCGCGACCGCGCCATCGACTGACGCGGCCTAGGCCCGCCGCAGCAGCGCCATCACCTCGTGGTGCGCCGTCTGGGGGAACATGTCGAACAGGCGGGCCCGGGTCGGCCGCAGCGAGGGCATCGCCGCCAGGTCCCGGGCGAGCGAGTCGACGTTGCAGCTGGAGTAGACCACCGTGTGGACGCCCGAGTTCTCCAGCCAGCCCGCCAGCTCGCCGATGCCGCGCCGCGGCGGGTTCACGACGACGACGTCCGGCGCCGTCCCCGCCTCGCCCGCCCA